>JAGAEW010000173.1 GCA_017612935.1 Oscillospiraceae bacterium | reverse complement strand
GTTAACCCACTTGATGTCCGGCTCGACGCCGCAGAGCTCCGCCACAGCCCGGCGGGCAGCAACCGCCGCCTGAGCCGTCAGGCTCATCAGCTCCGAAGGACGGCAGCCGGGCCGCAGCAGCACCGACAGATACACGCCGCAGCCCGGAGCGGACAAAAAGCGCCTGCCCAGTCTGCCCCGACCACCGCTTTGCTCCTCTGCGAAAAGAACCGTCCCCTGGGGAGCTCCGGCGGCAGCCAGAGCCTTGAGCCGGGTGTTGGTGGAATCCACCGTCGGGAGAAGCTCCACCAGCTCTGCCCAGGGGTGGCCCCTTAGGCCTTCTCGAATGACGTCCCGGTCCAGCCGGTCTGGCTCCTGCCGCAGCAGGTGGCCCCGGTTGGGGATGGATTCGATGTCGTATCCCTCCCGTTTCAGCCCGGCAACAGCCTTGGACACCGCCGCCCGGGTCACGCCGAGCTGTTCCCCCAGCTCAGCCCCGGATACATATCGCCCCTGCCGCAGAAGCGCCAGTAATTCTCGTTTTTTCACGTCTGTCACCGTCCTTCGCTGCTTCTATCATGGCACAAAACCGGAAGAATGTCAATGGGCAAGAGCTGCTTTTTGTGGAAGCCAAGTGTTGCGAAGACGGTCAAAGCGTGTTATAATAGCTGCAATTCAACGTGAAAGGATGGTTTTCTTATGGCCTGTACCACAATTCTGGTAGGCAAAAATGCCTCCAATGACCGCTCCACCATGATCGCCCGTACAGACGACGGTCACTTTGACGTAAAAAAGCTCGTCGTCATTTCTCCAAAAGAGCAGAAGCGGAGTTACAAGAGCGTTTTATCTCATGTGGTGGTGGAGCTGCCGGACAACCCGCTTTCCTATACCGCCTGCCCCAATGTGAAGCCGGACAGCGGCATTTGGGCTGCAACCGGCATCAACGCCGCCGGTGTCGGCATGACAGCTACGGAAACCATCACCTCGAATCCCAGGGTTCTGGCGGCGGATCCTCCAGTGGAGCTGAAAAAGCCAAAAACCCGGCGGGAACAGGAAGTCCCCGGCGGCATCGGAGAGGAAGATATCCTCATACTGGTGCTCCCCTACATTCGCAGCGCCCGGGAGGGTGTGCTGCGGCTGGCTGCGCTGCTGGAACAGTACGGAACCTATGAGTCCAACGGCATCGCCTTCAACGATGAAAATGAAATCTGGTGGATGGAAACCATCGGCGGACACCACTGGATGGCAAAGCGGGTCCCCGACGAGGCCGTGGTGGTCATGCCCAACCAGTTCGGTCTGGACAGCTTCGATCTGGCGGATGCCTTCGGCCCCCAAACGAATCATCTCTGCTCCGCCGATCTGCGGGAGTTCATTGCGGAAAACCACCTGGATCTGAATCAGGACGGTACGTTTAACCCCCGCAACGTCTTCGGCTCCCATTCGGATCAGGACCATGTCTACAACACGCCCCGGGCCTGGTTCATGGGTCGGTATCTGACCCCGCGGACCCACCGCTGGGATGGTCCCAACGCTGAATTCACCCCGGAGAGCGACGACATCCCCTGGTCCTTTGTGCCGGAGCGGAAGCTCGCCGTGGAGGACGTGAAATATCTGCTCTCCTCCAACTATCAGGGAACTCCCTACAATCCCTATCTGAATCAGGATACCGGAATGCGGGGCAAGTACCGCTCCATCGGTATCAACCGCACCGGCGTCACATCTGTCTGCCAGATCCGGGACGGTCTGCCCGTGGAGCTGCGGGGTGTAGAGTGGATCTGCTTCGCCTCAACCAGCTTTGACGCCCTGCTGCCGGTCTATACCTGCGTAGATCGGATGCCCGACTACCTCTCCAAGGTGGCGCCGGACTGCTCCACCGAGAACTTCTACTGGGCCAGCGCTCTGATCTGCGCTCTGGCAGATCACAGCTACAACCAGTGTATTCAGCATATCGACCGCTACCAGAACGCCGTCATGGCCAAGGGGCGGCAGCTTCTGCTGGAATACGACAAAAAGATGCTGGAGCAGGGCAACTATCAGCTTGCCGCCGAGGCCAACGAAGCCCTGGCAAGGATGGCAAAGGAGCAGACCAACAAAACACTGAACAAGGTACTGCAGGCCGCATCTGAAACCATGAAAAACGGCTACAA
Source organism: Oscillospiraceae bacterium (assembly GCA_017612935.1). Classification (GTDB taxonomy): domain Bacteria; phylum Bacillota; class Clostridia; order Oscillospirales; family Oscillospiraceae; genus JAFRPC01. Next base: position 4,274 of record JAGAEW010000173.1, on the reverse strand, counting down.
CCGGGCGGACAACTGAGCACGCTCCTTCGGTAGAAACAAACAGACCTATGAACATTCAAATCTTACAGCTTTTAGAGGGCGCAAAGCAGGCTGTGGGGCTGACCGTCATCATCGACGTGTTTCGGGCCTTCTCTCTGGAGTGCTATCTGACCCACTGGGGTGCGGCGGAGCTGCGGCCCGTCGCCACACTGGAGGAAGCCTTCAGCTGGCGCGAACGGGATCCCCGCGTGCTGCTGGTAGGCGAACGGGGCGGAGCAAAATGCCAGGGCTTCGACTATGGCAATTCTCCCTCCTCGATTCCTCCCGAAACGGTGGGCGGCCGGAGAATCATCCACAGCACCAGCGCCGGCACCCAGGGCGTGACCCACGCAGTGCACGCCGGGGAGATCCTCACCGGCAGTCTCGTCAACGCCGCCGCCGTGGCAGCGTATATTCGCCGTCAGCAGCCCAAGACCGTATCGCTGGTCTGCATGGGAAACGCCGGCGTGCGAGAGGCCCCGGAGGATCTGCTCTGCGGCGAATATATCCGCAGCCTGCTGCTGGATGCCCCCCTGCCCGATTTCGAAACCCGCATCCGGGCCCTGCGCACCCGGGGCGGCGCCCACTTCTTTGATCCCCACAATCAGGCAGTCTTCCCGGAGGCGGATTTCCGGATGTGCGTGAAGGCCAACCAATTTTCCTTCGTGCTCCGGGCCGAGCAGGACGCAGAAGGCCTGCGTATGCAGCCGATTCTTCCGTAACAAGGGCAACTTGATCGCCGCACGCTCCAATGGGTTCTCCACCTTTGAACAGAGAACGCATTGGAGCGTCCTTTTTTCCTTTTGCTCTATTTTTTGCTTGACAATGTAACATTGTTATGCTATACTGCTTTCGTAACAATGTTACGTAACATTGTTACGAAACAAATTAACCGAAAGGAGACGCTATGGATCCATCTTATATTTCCAAACGGGAACTTTTAGAGATTTGCGGCATTTCCTACGGGGCACTCTATCGGTGGAAGCGCATGGGTCTGATCCCCGAGGATTGGTTTATTCGCCGCTCCACCCCCACCGGGCAGGAAACCTTCTTTCGTCGGGATCAGATCATGCCGCGCATGGAGCTGATTCTGGAACGCAAGGCCTCCCTGGAGGAGCTGGCCCGGGAGCTGAACCATCAGAAGCCCGCTGGTCCCCGGCCACAGCCGGTGCTTTTGGTACAGGACAGCTACGGACTACATCGCTATCCGCTGGAGGAGTTGGAATTTGTCCGTTTGGTTCTGGGAGAGCGCCAGACGGAACTGTTGGAAGATTTGAAAGGAGTATTTGACCATGCACGAATACAGAGATATTGACATCAACGGCTTTGGAACCGTTTCGGGGGGCCATTGCGAAGACCTCAACATCAACGGGGCCGGAAAAGTGCAGGGCGCCGTGGAATGCAAATCCGCCTCGATTGACGGGGCCGGAACCATTGAAGGCGACCTGACGGTTCTGGAGGAGTTCAGCTGCGACGGCAGAGGAAAAGTGCAGGGCAGCCTTCGCGCCGCTTCCGTGGAAGTGGACGGCGCCATGAAGGTAGACGGCGGCCTCTTTGCGCAAAGGGTGGACGTGGACGGCTCGTTCAAGGTCGTGGGCAATTCAGAGATTTCCGGAAAGCTGGAGATCGACGGCAGCTTCCGAACTGAAGGAAAGCTGCGCGCCGAAGCCCTGACGGTAGATGGGCATTGCGAGGCAAGGAATGGCATTTCCGCAGAAAGCATTACAGTCGGCGGCATTTTGAAATCGGAAGCCGACGTGCAAGCGGAGCGCCTGTGTTCCACCGGCGTGCTGAAAATCGCCGGTCTACTGAACGCGGAACATGTGGAGATCCAGCTGCGGGGAGACAGTGCCGTGGAGAGCATCGGAGGCGGAAGCATTCAAATCCGACTCCAAGAAAGCGGTGTAGATCTGGTTCTGGGCAGATTTTCCCTCGGAACTCTGTTCAGCGGGAACAGGCGGCATCATTTAGCTGCAAATCTGATCGAGGCCGACGAAATTCATTTGGAATATACCGACGCGCAGCTCGTCCGGGGCAGCAGGGTCTACATCGGCCCTGAATGTGTCATTGACCGGGTGGAGTATTCCGGCGAGCTGAGCACCGACGCAAACGCCACCGTGCGGGAACGAGTCAAGATCTAATGCCGCCTCTGCCGCAGCCCACGGCATTTGAAACAGGCAAGCCGACGCACGATGTCGAATGCAGCAAACGGGACGTTATAAAAATTCTGTCTTGTCGCATTTTCTCTTGAAAATTCCTCCATTCTTTGATAAAATATTCATAAATCCTTTTACACAGGAGGAATCCATATGCCAACGAAAAAACAAAGCCCTTCCGTGGACGAGACGACAGAGCAGAATTCAGAAATCACCGCTGAAAAGAAAACGCGCAGCACGAAAAAAAAGCCTGCAAAAACCGGCGATGCTCCGGAAAAAAACGCGGCCGAAGCTACGGTAAAACGAAAAGCCCCATCGAAAAAAAATACCGCCCCGCTTGCTCCGGCCCCGACAGTCCCCGCCGGAGAATCCCTTCCCACACCCTCCCCTGCCCTGCCGCAGCTTCCCCAACCCCGGCGCAGCGTGGTGTTCATTGGCTCGGAGTGCTACCCCTTCGTCAAGACCGGCGGCCTCGGGGACGTGATGTACGCCCTGCCCCGGGCGCTGGCAACGCTCAACTGTGACGTAAAGGTGATTTTGCCCCGCTACCGCTGCATTCCTCAGCAGTGGCAGGACAAGATGGTCTATCGCGGTTCCTTTATGATGGATCTCTGCTCGGACGGACGTTCCTTTTTCGTTGGAATCATGGAGTATGTTCGGGACGGCGTGGTCTATGATTTTATCGACAATGAGGACTTCTTCTCCTACGGCGATCCCTATACCAACCTGGTAGACGATATTCCCCGCTTCTGCTTTTTCAGCAAGGCAGCTCTTGCAGCCCTGAACTATATGAACTGGATTCCCGATGTGATCCACTGCCACGACTGGCAGGCGGCCCTGGTTTCGGTTTTTCTGCGGACGCTCTTTGCCGACACCGCCCTGCAGAATTCCAAGACAGTTTTGACCATTCACAATCTCCGCTTCCAGGGCATCTACAATATTCCCACCCTCCAATACTGGACAAATTTTCCGAGTTATGTCTTCCACAAGGACGCGCTGACACAAAACTGGGTGGACGCCAATATGCTCAAGGGCGGTCTGACCTACTGCGACCGCATCACCACCGTCAGCGGAACCTACGCAGAAGAAATTCAGTCGCCCTTCTTCGGAGAGGATCTGGACGCCCATCTGCGTTATCACGCAGGCAAGCTCCGGGGAATTGTCAACGGAATTGACACGGGCCTCTGGGACAGCCGCAGCGATAAGCTGCTGGCTGCCCCCTACGGCGTTGAGAATGCCACCCTGAAAAAACCTGTCAACAAGCTGGCCCTGCAGGCGCAGCTCGGTCTGGAACAGGACGCCGATAAAATGGTGCTGGCTTTGATCTCCCGCCTCACCGACCAAAAGGGCCTGGATCTGGTAAACGCAGTTCTTCCAGCCCTGGTGGACGGCAATACGCAGCTTGTCATACTGGGCACGGGTGACGCCCGGTACGAAGCCAGCTTGCGGAACTATGAAAACAGCTACAGGGGAAGCGTATGTTCCTATATTGCCTACAACGAGGCCCTTGCCCACCGGATCTACGCCGGTGCGGACGCTCTGCTGGTGCCTTCCCTCTTCGAGCCCTGCGGCCTGACCCAGCTCATAGCCATGCACTACGGTACGATCCCCATCGTCCGGGAAACCGGTGGCCTCAAGGATACGGTTCAGCCCTTCAACCAGTACACCAACGAGGGCAGCGGTTTTACCTTTGACCGCTACGAGGCCTGGCTGCTGCTGGACGCCGTCAACCGGGCGAAGACCCTCTATTTCACCGAACGTCCTCGCTGGGACGAAATGCTGCGTCGGGATATGGAGCGAGATGTCTCCTGGGAGAACTCCGCCCGGCACTACCGCAGCCTGTATCTGGAGCTGAAACCCTGAATCCGGGGCCATTCCGCACAAGGCATTTATAAGCTTGCCGCTGGAGAATCCATCATAGTGCGAGCCTGTGGCTGCCTGATGCAACGAAAAGCGTTCGGGATGGAGTGCTTCTTTCGAAGCCCTCCATCCCGAACGCTGTGCTTGCGGGGGCTGCAATTTTATAGCAGTTGTAAAATAACTGATTTGAGGTTATGGACACTCGATATTCTTTTATCCGCAGGCTGGGTGCCTGCGTTT
>JAGAEW010000172.1 GCA_017612935.1 Oscillospiraceae bacterium | reverse complement strand
GTAAGTGATGGAGATTCAAATCAAAAAGCTCTCCCACAGCTTCGGAGATAAGGTCATTTTCGAACACTACGATCTGACTCTGGAAAGCGGCGGCCTTTACGGGCTAACGGCCCCCTCGGGCCGGGGCAAAACGACCCTGCTGCGCATCCTCATGGGCTTTCTCGCCCCTGACGCCGGGACGACTTCGCAGGGTGTCCGATACAGCGCCGTTTTTCAGACGGACCGCCTCTTGCCCGGACGCAGCGCGGTGGATCAGCTCCTCTTCGTGTGCGGCGGCAAAAAAGACCGGGAGGCGGCTGCCCGCTTCCTATCAGGCCTCCTGCCCGAGAACAGCCTGCATCAGCCTGTCGGAGAGCTCTCCGGCGGCATGCAGCGCCGGGTTGCCATCGCCCGGGCCCTCTGGGCGGAGAGCGACTGCGTGCTCATGGACGAGCCTTTCACCGGCCTCGACGAAGCAACCCTTCACCAAACGGTTGATTTCATCTTAGCGAATCGGCAGGGGAGAACCCTGCTGCTCTCCACCCACCAAAAAGAGCTGCTTATAGCCTACCCGTTCGAGTGGCTGAGTATTTAATCACAAGACGGCAGGGAAACAAGCCCTGCCGTCTCGCGTTATATCTTGATTTGTATGAGCATGGAACTCTGCTCAAAAAAACCTGGAGAAGGCTCCAATCAAGCCGGATAAGATTTTGCTGACATATAAGAAGGCTGCAAAGCTATTCAACAGTAATCCTGCAATGCACCCAAAGCATGATGCCTGAAATCCGGCTTTCCAATCTTCCTTTACGCTGTCTAAGGAGTACAGCACACCGATTACAATAAAAACTGCTAACGCTGTGCTGATGAGCGTTACGCCAAGCGCCGTGGCCAGGAAAACGAGCGCGATATTAACAAATCCAATAATGATGCATCCTTTCCATCGTGGAGTGGGTGCTTTTTGCTTTTCTTCCATGTATCTGTCTCCAATCGGATATGGTCTGACAGAACCGAAATTCCAAAACAGGAAATGATTCCGTCAGACGAATTATAACAGACAGGAAAGAAAAATGCAATAGGGTGTAAAGGAATCACGAATTGAGCTCTTTTGTGAACGGCGCCAAGCTCCGAGCCAGGATCCCGTGCATCTGGGCGATGGCGACGCCGTAATTGACCATGGGGACGTCTGCCGCGTTTGCGACTGCGATCCGATGCTGCATGGCGGCCGCGTTGAGCATGCACCCGCCGCAGTGAATCACCAGGTCGTAGCCGGACAGATCCTCGGGAAACTCACCGCCGGAGGTCAAGGAAAAATCAAGTGTTTTGCCGGTATAGTTCCGAACCCAGCCGGGGATTTTCGCCGTGCCGATGTCGTTGCATTGGCGATGGTGGGTGCATCCCTCGGAGATCAGCACTTGGTCGCCGTCTTTGAGATTGGAAAGCGCCCTGGCCCCGGCGGCCAGTGTGGCAAGCTGGCCTTTATACCGGGCGAAGAGAATGGAAAAGGAGGTAAGTGGAATTGTGGACGGGATCAGGGGGGAGACCTTTCCAAAGGCTTGGGAATCCGTGACCACCAGGCGCGGCGGCTGTTTCAGCGTATCCAAAACGGCGGGGATCTCTTCCATCTGACAGCAGATCGGAACGCAATGCAGATCCAGCAGCTCCCGGAGCGTCTGCTGCTGGGGCAGAATCAGGCGTCCCTTGGGGGCGCTTTCGTCAATGGGCGTGACCAGAATCACCGTGTCGCCGGGGGAAACCAGATCGGCCAGAATGAATTTGGGAGCCTTGACGCTGCGCCCCAGCTCCGCCAGCCGTTCCTTTAATTCGTTCACGCCACGGCCAGTGAGGGCGCTGACATAAAATGCCGCTGCCTCTTGCGGGTGCACACTGTGCTTCCCTACGAAACCATTCCCCCCATTGTCATTCTGAGCGGAGCGAAGAATCCGTTCTCCCACTGTCGCAGCCATCTGGCCCGTGGCGAGATCAGCCTTGTTCGCGGCCAGAATGACCGGGATCTTCCGGGCCTGCAGCTTTTTCAGCAGGGCTTCATCCTCTTCGCATATGCCGATTGTCGCATCGTAGACCAGAACAGCAATGTCGGTCTTGTTCAAAACCTCGTTGGTTTTCTCCACGCGCAGCGCGCCGAGCTCACCCTCGTCGTCGTAGCCCGGTGTATCGATCATGACCACCGGGCCGAGCGGCAGCAGCTCCATGGCTTTTTGCACCGGGTCGGTCGTGGTCCCCTTGACGGGGGAAACCACGGCCAGCTTCTGCCCGGTGACAGCGTTGACGAGGCTGGATTTGCCCGCGTTGCGTCGCCCGAAAAAAGAAATATGGAGCCTTTCAGCCGAAACAGTATCGTTCAAACTCATAATCAGAACCTGAAATCTCTGGCGTTGGAGGCCTTGATTGCTGCGATATGCTCCGCAGCAATTTCCCGGACCTTGTCTCTGGGAATCTTCTTCAGCTCGTCCTCGACCATCTTGAAGCCGATCTCCCTGGTCTCAGGGCTGGCGTAGTCCACCAGGTATTCAGTCAGGGTCATGAGGGCGTTGGGGTGGCAGCAGTTGAGAATCTGACCGGACTTGCACAGGCTCATAAAGCGGTCGCCGGTGCGGCCTTCCCGATAGCAGGCGGTGCAGAAGGAGGGGATGTGTCCGTTCTCCATGAGCCAGCGGACCACCTCGTCCAGAGAGCGCTGGTCGGAGACGTCGAACTGCTCGGTGTCGTGGGGCCGC
>JAGAEW010000171.1 GCA_017612935.1 Oscillospiraceae bacterium | reverse complement strand
TTTATAGCAAAATCGTCTATTTATTGCATTATTTGATTGTTCGTAAAGTGTTCTGGTAGCTTCCTCAAATTGTAACTAACACGTTTTTATTTCACCGTTATTGTTGGGACACCGCAGACTGCGGAAACAGAGTTTCCACCGCGGTTTTGGCGGCCGCCTGCTCGGCACGTTTTTTGCTGGTGCCGTCACCGCGGCCCACCTCTTCTCCGTTGAGCAGAACCCGGACAGAAAACTGCTTGTCATGGTCCGGACCGGTCTCAGAGAGGAGCTCATAACTCAGGCTCTGGTTCTTTTTCTGCTGAACCAGCTCCTGCAGCATGGTCTTATAGTCCGTGTTGATCCGCAGCCTTGCGCCGGCATCCGCCAGCACATGGGTATAGATGAAGCGTTTGGCGGCGCTGAGGCCGCCGTCGAGATAGATGGCGGCAATGACCGCCTCCACCACGTCGGCTATGATGGATACCCGCTGGCGTCCGCCCCCGGCTTCCTCTCCCTTTCCCAGACGCAGATGCTCCCCCAGGCCCAGCTTCCGGGCCGTCGCGGCTAAGCTCGCCTCGCAGACCAGCTCCGCCCGGAGCTTGGTCAGCTCTCCCTCGTGCATCTGGGGGAAATAACCAATCAGGTAGTCCGCCGTGGTAAAGCCTAAAATGGAATCTCCCAGAAATTCCAGCCTCTCATAGCTTTTCAGCCCGTCCTTATAGACCTCGTTGGCATAGGAGGTATGGGTCAGCGCTGTCTCCAGCAGGCTTTGATCCTTGAAGGTATAGCCGATAATCCTTTGCAGCTCCCGCATCACTTCGCCTCCCGGGGCAGAACCATTTGGTCGATGTGCTCGCTGATGGCCTGACAAACCCCGGCATCAACAGCGGCAATCGCTTGCTTGACTGAGCTGACCACGGTTTCCGCATCCGCCGAGCCGTGGGTCTTGATGACAGGCTTGGTGATGCCCAGCAGCATGGTTCCGCCTACCTTATGATAGTCCAGAAGGCTCGTGGTCTTCCGCAGATCCTCCCGCAGCAGCCAACCCGCCAGCTTGGTCTTGAAGCTGTGCTTGAGCATATCCTTGATGGTGCCGCTCAGGAACAGCGCTGTCCCCTCCAGGCCCTTGAGAAGGATATTGCCGGAAAATCCGTCCGTCACCAGCACATCGCAGCCGCCCAGCATGGCCTCGCGGCCCTCGATGTTGCCGACAAAGTTGATAACTCCCTTCTCCCCTGCTTCCCTGAGCAGTTGATAGCTCTCCTTGTGGAGGGGATCCCCCTTGGAGTCCTCCGCCCCGTTGTTCAGCAGCGCCACCCGAGGCTGCTCCAGCCCCAGGGTCAGCCGGGCATAAAAGGAGCCCATACAGCCGAACTGCAGCAGAAATTCCGGGCTGCACTCCACGTTGGCTCCGGAGTCGATCAAAATCAGCTTGCCTCCCTGGCAGGGGATGGCCGGCCCAAAGGCCGCCCGACGGATGCCCCGCACCCGCTTGACCACCAGTGTCGCGGCGGAGAGCAGCGCCCCGGTAGAGCCGGCGGAAACAAAGGCGTCGCCGCCCCCCTCTGCCAGCAGCCTCAGGCCCTTGACCATGGAGGAGTCCTTGTGGGTGCGAACCACATTGGCTGGATCATCGTGCATTTCCACAACCTGCTCGGCATCCATGAGCTCCACACCCTTCGGCAGCGTCTCAACGCCCTGCTCCTTCATAATGCTCAGAAGCTGCTCCACACGTCCGACGAGAACCACTTCCACGCCAAGCTCCCGGGCAACGCGAAAGCCGCCCTCCAGAAAGGCCAGCGGTGCATGGTCGCCACCCATCGCGTCGATGATGATTTTCATTCCAATTCCTCCTTCTCCCTGTGAAGGGGCAGGGCCTCCAGCGCCCGCTGGGCAAGGGCCAGATTTTTGTTCGCCTTGCCCTTGACCCGCCTGTCCAAAGGCGGCAAAAGGCCGAAATTAACGTTCATAGGCTGGAACTGTGTCACGGACTCGTCGCTGATGTAGCGTCCAAGGGCCCCGATGGCAGTTTCGGCAGGGAAATCCGGCAGAGGCTCCCCCAAAATGCGCGCCGCCATACAGACCGCAGCCAGATAGCCGGAGGCCGTGGACTCCACATAGCCCTCTACGCCGGTCATCTGCCCGGCAAAGGCTACCATGGGATTCCGCCGGTCGGCATAGCTTCGATCCAGCAGGCGAGGTGAATCTAAAAAGGTGTTGCGGTGCATGACCCCGTAACGGAGGAACTCCGCCCGGGCCAGGGCGGGAATCATGGAAAAGACCCGCTTTTGCTCCGGGAATTTCAGATGGGTCTGGAAGCCGACGAGATTATAGACCGTCCCGGCAGCGTTATCCTTACGGAGCTGAACCACGGCATAGGGCTCCTTCCCCGTTTTGGGATCCGGCAGCCCCACCGGCTTCATGGGGCCAAAGCGCAACGTATCCTCTCCCCGCCGGGCCATGACCTCCACGGGCATACAGCCTTCGAAAACCCGGCTGTCTTCAAAGCCGTGGACCGGGGCCTCCTCCGCCGCGGCAAGCTCCCGGACAAAGGCTTTGTACTGGGTCTCATCCAGAGCGCAGTTCACATAGTCCGGAGTGCCCCGGTCATAGCGGGAGGCAAACCAGGCAGCGTTCATATCAATGGACTCCGCGCTGACCAGCGGAGCGGCAGCATCAAAAAAATTCAGATAGCCCGCACCGCCGAAATAGGCCGCAATCGCCTCGGACAGAGGCTCCGAGGTCAACGGCCCCGTCGCAAGAATCACAGGCCCGGCGGGGAGCTCCGTCACTTCCCGCGCTTCCACGGTGATATTGGGATGGGATCGGATCCGTTCCGTCACCAGACGGGCAAAGCCCTGCCGATCCACCGCCAGACAGCCCCCTGCCTCTACGCGGGTAGCATCGGCGCAGGCCAGAATCAGGCTTCCCATGCGGCGAAGCTCCTCCTTGAGCAGACCGACGGCGTTTTCCAGCCGATCCCCTCGCAGAGAATTGGAACAGACCAGCTCGGCAAAGTCCGGGCTGTGGTGAGCCGGAGTCATCTTCTCCGGCTTCATCTCAATCAGCCGAACCTGCAGGCCCCGTTGGGCCAACTGCCACGCCGCCTCGGAGCCGGCCAATCCCGCACCGACTACGATTACTTCTTTATTCATACCGTCACGTTATTCCTTTTCCGCAGCTTTTTTAGCAGACGTCTTCCCGGTTGTCGCTTTTTTGGTTGTGGACTTTTTGGTTGCCGTCTTCTTTGCTGTCGTTTTCTTCTCCTCCAATTTCTTTGTCGCAGTTTTTTTCGCGGCGGCTTTCTTTTCCTTTGCAGAGGCCTTCGGGCTTACGGCAGGCTGTTGTTCTGCCTCAGATTTGGCCTCCTCTCCCTCGGCTTGGACGGGCTGCGCCTTTTTATAGTAGCCCCGCTTGTCTTCGGGGAGGAAGTTTTCGCAGGCTTCGTTAATGCAGAAGGGCTTCATCCGGCCCTTGCCGGATCGCTTGAACATGGTCTGTCCGCAGCCGGGGCAATCTTGATCGGTGGGCACATCCCAGGTCATAAATCCGCAAGTGGCTCCGGTTTCACAGGCATAGTAGGCATAGCCCCGCTTGGATTTCCGCTTGAGCATCCCGCCGCCGCACTTGGGGCAGCGCCCGGGCATATGCTCCACAATGGGCTTGGCATTCTTGCACTCGGGATAGCCGGGACAGGCCAGGAATTTTCCGAAGCGTCCGAATTTTACCACCATGTTCCGTCCGCAGAGCTCACAGATCTCGTCTGTAACCTCCTCGGGGACCTTGATGCGGGTATCCTTGAGCGCTTCTTCCGCCTGCTCCATTTCAGTGTGGAAGCCCTCGTAGAAGTCCCGGAGAACCTGTTTATAATTGATCTTCCCGGCTTCCACCTGGTCCAGCTTATCCTCCATGCCGGCAGTAAACTCCACATCGATCACATCGGTGAAGCGGTCCAGCATGAGCTGCGTGACCACCTCTCCCAGGGGAGTGGGCTCCAGGCGTTTATCCTTTTTGAGCACATATTCCCGATCCTGAATGGTGGACACAATGGAAGCGTAGGTGGAGGGGCGGCCGACGCCCCGCTCTTCCATCGCCTTGACCAGCGTGGCCTCGGTAAAGCGGGCGGGGGGCTGGGTGAAATGCTGCTCAGGCCTGGATTCCAGGTGCCGAACCTGTTCGCCCTCCCGAAGCTGGGGCAGAGCATCCATCTTCTCCTCACTCTCATCATCCTTGCCTTCCTCATAGACTGCCAAAAAGCCGGAGAAGCGCAGGCTCTGGTGGTTGGAGCGGAAGCTATGACCCTTGCACTCTGTTTCAATGGTAGCGGTGTCATAGACCGCGTTCTCCATTTGGCAGGCCACAAAGCGGCTCCAAATCAGCTTATAGAGCCGATACTGATCCCGGGTCAGATCCGGCTCCACTGTCTCCGGGTCCAGCCGCACATCGCTGGGGCGGATTGCCTCATGGGCATCCTGGGCCGCATTTTTGGTGCGATAACGCCGGGGACTGCCGGGATAATAGCGTTCCCCGTAGCGCTCGGTGATAAACTCCCGGGCGGCGGAAAGCGCCTCATCAGACAGACGAATGGAGTCGGTACGCATATATGTAATCAAACCCACGGCCCCATGGCCGGTGATCTCTACGCCCTCATAGAGCTGCTGGGCAATCGCCATGGTGCGCTTGGGGGTCATGTTCAGTTTGCGGGAGGCATCCTGCTGAAGCGTAGAGGTAATAAAAGGTGGGGCGGGAGAACGTCGTTTTTCCGCCTTTTTGATCTCTCGGACGGTAAACATCTGTTTCTCCACGTCGTTGCGAATCTCCATGGCCTCCTCTTGAGTGGCAATCACCCGCTTCTTTCCGTTCTCTCCGTGGTAGTGGGCCTCAAAGTGCTCGGCGCTCTCCAGACAGGCAAGCTCCACGTCCAGGGACCAGTATTCCTCCGGCACAAAGGCGCGGATCTCATTTTCCCGCTCCACCACCAGCCGGGTTGCCACAGACTGCACCCGTCCGGCGCTCAGGCCGCGGCGAATCTTTCGCCACAGCAGCGGCGAGAGCTGATAACCCACAATCCGGTCCAAAATCCGCCGGGCCTGCTGGGCATCCACCAGATCCCGGTCGATGTCCCGGGGCTGCTGGATTGCCTTGGTCACAACACCGCGGGTAATCTCATTAAAGGTAACACGGCGGGTCTTATCGTCCGATAACTGGAGCAGCTCCTTGATGTGCCAGGAGATTGCCTCTCCCTCTCGGTCAGGGTCGGTTGCGAGATAGACGGTATCCGCCTGTTCCGCCGCCTTTTTCAGCTCGCGGATCAAATCAGCCTTTTCCTTCATGGGGATATATTCCGGGGCAAAGTCATGCTCCAGATCTACGCCCATTTTGCTCTTGGGCAGATCCCGCAGATGGCCCATACAGGCCTTGACCTGATAATCCGGCCCAAGATATTTCCCGATGGTTTTTGCCTTGGAGGGCGACTCCACGATCACAAGATTGGGATTTTGCTTTGCCATGAACAAGGATCCTCCTGAATTTCATGATAATAGTCGGTAGATGATGTCCGAACCGTCTGCTGCCTTTACAGCAGGCCATAGATTTTGCCGGGCTTTTGCTCGACGATTCCTTTGATTTGCAGCATCGTCAGCTCCGGCAGCACACGGGCTGCCGGCAGACCGCTTCGGTCGATCAGGGCATCGAGCTGCAGCGGGCCATCCTCCAGGGCCTTTACCACCGCCTGCTGCGGCTCAGAGAGCTGCTCCGACAGCGGAGCGGGCCTCCGCTTCGGAGCGGAAACGGCGGCATTTTTGCCGGGCGCCCCTGTCCCTGCCGGACTGCGGCGTCTTTGACCCGGCACAGCCGCTTCGGGTCGAGCCTTTAAGTCAGGCGGAAGGGCCTGATAGTCCCGCACGGCCCCCGGATAGCGGTAACAGTATTCCCGCATCACGTCCCAGCCGCACTCCGCGAGGATGGCTCCCTCCCGCAAAAGCTGATTGCAGCCCCGGCTCAGAGCTTCCCCTGCCGGTCCCGGGACGGAAAACACGTCCCGCCCCTGCTCTGCCGCCCAGCGGGCGGTAATCAGGGCGCCGCTGTGCTCGGAGGCCTGCACCACCACGACCCCGTCGGACAGGGCGCTGATGATTCGGTTGCGGGCGGGAAAATGTCTGGCATGGGGGGCCGTCCCAGGCGGATATTCCGACAACAGACAGCCCCGGGACAGGACCCGCTCAAAGAGCGCCTGATTTTCCTTTGGATAGACCACGTCTGCCCCGGTCCCCAGGACCCCCACCACAGTGCCGCCCTGTTCCAGTGCGGCACGGGCCGCCTCGGCGTCCACGCCCTTTGCCATACCCGTAACCACCACGCCGCCGCAGCCGGAAATCTGCCAGCCCAGACGGCGGGCCGTGGCAAGGCCCCGCTCG
>JAGAEW010000170.1 GCA_017612935.1 Oscillospiraceae bacterium | reverse complement strand
TATGGAAGCCCCGCTTCATTCTCTCATATTCGGAGGGCTACTTCAACCCGCCCTCAGGTTTTACGCTTACAAAGCTTCTGCTTACGCCTGCGGGCGCGTTCGGTCAGCAGAACCGTGAGGGCCGTCAGCAGCAGGCCGAAGGCACTGAGGGCCGCGCCGGCGTGCAGATAGGGGGTTGTGTAGTGCAGCCTGACGTCATGGCGTCCGGCGGGAAGTTCCAGCCCGAGATAGCGTCCGTTGGCCAGCAGCACCTGGGTCGGTTCACCGTCCACCGTGGCCGTCCAGCCCTTTGCGTAGGGTTCGGCCACCACCAGCAGCTCCGGCTGCTCCGCCTGCAGGCTGCAGCGGATCTCATCCACCCCGAATTGCAGGCCGGCCGGGGCATCCTGCCGCAGCTGCGCAATCTGGTCGGCATAGTTCTTCATCGGGACGGCACAGACGTTCAGATCCTGGAAGTGATAGCGGCCGATTTCCGGAAAGCTAATGGTGACTGTGGTGACAGGCTCCTTCTGATACCCCAGATAGAGCAGAGCGTCCGTCCGCCCGGCGGAAAATGAAGCGTCCGCCGAGATCTCCTGCAGCGATACGGACACACCGGAGGAGGTGGTTACGGGCAGCGAAAGTGTGTAGTCATCTTTTCGATAGATCAGGTTCTTTCGATGGGTGATCCGTTCGGCAGGCGACATCAGCTTCCAGCCAACTGCCTGATACAGATTCAGGGGATCCACGGATGTGTCGTCTGAATAGAGGGCGACAGTGGACGTGGGCTGAAACGAGAAGCCTGTTGCGTGCAGATAAGTTTCGGCCTCTGCAGGGCCGGAAAATTGAATTTGCACCTTGGCGTTTTTCGCAGTGGTGAGGAAGCCGTCCTCCGTCTGCGTGACGTCCTCGCTCAGACATTCCACCGTTGTGGGCAGCGTGTAGCTTTCAAAGGGGCCCTTCAACTCCGGCAGCTCGGACTGTACTGCCTTGCCGGAGGGATCCTCCAGACAGACCGCCTGAAGCTGTAACTGCTGCCGCTGCAGGGCGTCCAGAGCCTCCCATTGGTCGCGGCTCAGGCGGCTGTGGTAGCAGTAGGCGAGGGGGAGCGTGTGTTGATTCTTGTAAATGGTGACGTCGGCGTGCAGGCTGCCCGGCAGATGCGAAATCTGAGCCTGCTGCAGATCCTCCGTGCCCAATTCCGTCCGGAGCTGCTCGATTGCCACCCATAGCTCTTCAGACCGCAGGTTTCGGGATGCGAGCTTTTCAAATCCGTAGGGAAGCGGAACTGAGCTGTATTCCGGCGTAACGAAATAGTCCACCCCCGCCAGAGCCAGGGGCACGGTTCTGCCGCCGTAGCACTCCGTCATGGAAAAGTAAATCTCGTTGACCTCCAGCTCGGTTCGGTAGCGATTGAGCCAGGGGTTGCTGTTGGTCCAATAGGACTGGGTGGAGGATATTCCGGCGATCAGGTTGGCGTTGCGCTGGAGCGCGCGTCCGGAAAGACGCTGGACCTGTCCATTGGAAAGACGAAAAACCGCAGTGGCGTCGCTGTTGACCAGACGGGAGTAAACCGTCCGGTCTTCCATACATTCCTGGAGGTAGTTCTGTATTCCCGGGGTATAGAACCAGCCGGACAGCAGGAGCAGGTTGCAGACGGTCAGTATGAATAACGATCTTTGGGGCCGGCGGCCTGAGGGAGACGGGGCGGGCCTGTCCTGAAGCAGCAGCAGGGCCACGAAAAAGAGCGGGACGACGGCAAAGGTGTCGAGCAGACGGGATTTGTCGGAGAGAATCATCCAGCTGTACCAGGCGATACAGACCCACAGAAGTCTGCGAAATTCCCGCCCGGACAGATGGAACAGCCCCTCCCACTGATCCACCAGGACATAGGCACCCAGCAGGGAAATGGCCCAGGACCAGCGGTTGGCCGCGTAGCTCATGCCGTTAAAAAATCGAGCAAAGATGGGAAACAGAAGAAATATGCTGCAGATCAGACTGCAGACCCGCAGCAGGGAGCTTTGCCCCTTGCGGAGAAACAGGGTGAAAAGGGCCAGAAGCACCGGCACGGAAAGACCGCCGAGATACCAGTTCTGAGAGGAGGGGCCGAGGGTGGCCGCAGGCAGTCTCGCATAATAGGACAGAGGATAGAACAGACGGAAGGGCAGCTCCACCGAGGCACGGGAATCTGCCATAAACATAAACAGCAGCGGCAGCAGGAGGATTCCCGCGACACAGGCCCCCTCGACGGCATAGAAGCCCATGCGCAGCAGGAGCAAAAAGCGCTTTCCTGCCGACAAGTCCCGGAGCAGGAGCAGCCGCACGACGGCGTAGAGCACGCCGAGAATGGCGATCATATAGAAGAAATAGAAATTTGAAACTGCGGAAAAAACAACGGCCAGCAGAAAGCAGTAGGGACGCTTTCCCTGCAGGAGCTTTTCAATCCCCAAAATCAGCAGCGGAAACCAGATCAGCGGATTCAGGAAAAAGGGATGCCTGGCCACGCAGAGAATCGACCACATACTGAAGCAATAGGACAGGGCACCGGCCAGCAGGGCCATGGGACTGGGGCGCCGCCGTTCCAATACCAGAGCGATGAAGGCCAGTCCGGCGAGATAGAGCCGGAGCACGCAGGAAAAGGAATAAAAATAGTGCATCCAGCGCAGGGGTACGGCAACGCCGAGCAACGCAATGGGATCGCCTATGACATAGTAGTGCAGCATATTTAAGATGTCGCCGCCCTCCCCAAGGGCAAACTCCCAGTTGGGGATCACCAGCTGATGCTCCCGAAGAAGGGTGTACAGAATTTTTCGCAGATAGGTGGCGTAATAACACAGCGCCTTATAATGCTGCTCCCAGCCGTCCGGCATCCAGATCAGCGAATGTCTGGTCAAGATAAAGCTCAGAAACACAAAAAAAGCGACTGCCCAGAATAGCAGACTGAAAGACAGATAATACCGGCTTCTGCCTTCTGCGGCGGCAGAAGCTTCTGTCCGGGGATTGCAAAGCGGCATAGGTGGATTCCTCCTGTAAGTTCTGTTGGATTCGGGGCAACGCAGCCCCGCGTGGGGTGAGATTGTGAGAATCGGCCGACGCAGCAGCCATTATACACCGGATTTGAGTCTGCGTCAATCCTTCTTTTTCTAATGTGGAAAACCTCGGCTGTCAGTTGCCTGTGTTTCTCAAGCTGCGCAAAAATGCCTTTTGCCCCTCTGAGATGCGGCGGCTTTCCACCGCTTTTTGAATCGTTTTTCGATGCACCCATGGGGCAAGACGCCGCTGTGTCAGCCACGGCAGGGTCGCGTCCCACTGCTTTGCCAGGGCGGTGGCAAAATACCAGGCAATCATCATGTTGACATAATATTCTTTGGATTGAATTGCCCCCACCAGTTCCAGACAGGCGGGGGAGAAGTCCTTATCTAAAAAGTGATCCATGAGCTGTTTAATGCCGAAGCGGAGACTGTAGACATCCTTCGCCTCCAGCCAGTGGGGAATTTGCTTCAACAGCGCCGGCCGGTGTCTGCAAAAGCAGGGCAGGGAGATTGCGTCGCAGACCGCCCAGTTTTCCACAAAGGGTAGCAGCGCCTCCAGACGGGAAAAAGCCCCCGCTGCCTCCCTTTCATAAGCCAGCAGATAGGCGTGAAGCATGTACTCCTCGTGGAAGCGGTGGGGCAGCGCTGTCAGAAAGGCCTCTGCTTCCGGGCTGCCTCGAAGCTCCCTTGCCAGAGCCCGCAGAGCAGGACTTCGCACGCCCAGCACTCGGTCTGGAGCTGTTGTGGGGATCAGCGCCGACAGAAACTCCCGGTATTCGGGTTCTGCCAGGGACAGCAGACTTTGGCGGATTGCTGGGGAGGCCTCCGATGCGTCGGAAACGACGCAATCGTCGCTCTTTTGAACCAAATGTGCTTCCCTCATGGCGTTTGCTCCAATCCGATCCGGAACAGGCGCTTTGCGTTTTCCGTGGTGATGCGGCCCATTTCCTCCGGTTCCAGACCCCGCAGCTGTGCCAGCTTCGCGGCCACCAAGGCCCAGCCGTCCTACGCCGCCGCAATCGGCCTGTGCCTGAACGTCATGAATTTCGTCATCATCATGCTGGTGAACTTCATTTCCCGCAAAGTCG
>JAGAEW010000169.1 GCA_017612935.1 Oscillospiraceae bacterium | reverse complement strand
GCGCCGCAGCCAAAGGGCTGCGGCGCCGAAACGTGGAGAAGCTCAGCCTTCGATCAGAATACTGCGCTTCTCGGGAAGCTTGGGAGCGGCCTTCTTGGGGACAAGCAGCTTGAGAACCCCGTCCTCAAAGCGAGCCTTGATTTCCTCCTCCGTCAGGGCTGTACCCACATAGAAGCTTCGCTGCATGGCGCCAGCATAGCGCTCCTGCCGGATCAGGCGGCCCTGCCGGTCTGTCTCGTCCTTGTCGACCCCCTTGGTGGCGCTGACAGTCAGATAACCCTTTTCCAAACTCAGGTCAATTTCTTCCTTCTTAAATCCCGGCAAGTCAATGTCCACATCGTAGTGGTCCTCCTGCTCCCGGATATCCGTCCGCATCACATGGGGCGCACGCTTGCCGTAGAGCTGTTTTTCCGTATCCGCCAGACTGCGGCTCACGGGCCAGTGGATCCAATCCTCAAAGAAATCATCATCAAAAATTCTGGGCATCAACATAAGTCATATCTCCTTTCACTCATTTACATTGTGTTGTGTGCCTATGTAACTGAGCAGGGGCGGGAAGCTTTTTTGCTTCCTTCCTTTGTTCTGACCTTATTATACCACCAGTTTTAGCACTGTCAAGCCGAGAGTGCTAAAACTTTGATGAAGTTTTTGGAAACAAATTGTGAACACGCCCGCTCCAAGGGGCAGTCCG
Organism: Oscillospiraceae bacterium; assembly: GCA_017612935.1. Lineage (GTDB taxonomy): Bacteria > Bacillota > Clostridia > Oscillospirales > Oscillospiraceae > JAFRPC01. The sequence goes on along the minus strand of JAGAEW010000169.1, from coordinate 17,051 downwards.
GGTTAAAAGAGCTCCGAGAGCCAATCCAGCAGACGGAATTTGATGTGCACCTCCGCCGTGTCACGGCTCACAAGAGCAATCTCCGATTCCCGCAGTCCGGCTTCCGCGGCCCGCTCGCAGAAGGCTTCCTCCGGCTCCGCCGGCAGACAGAGCCCGGGAAAAGCCACGCACCACCAGTTGTGGCCCTGCCCTGCCCCAAGCACCACCCGCAGTGCCCGGTAGCGGCCGGCAGGCAGAGAAAAGCTGTCATAATCCCGCCGGGGAAAAGGCTCCTCCTGCAGGCTCACAGTCACCGGCTCTCCGGTTCCCAGCGTCTCGAAGGCGCTTTGCTGCAGCTGGGGCAATCCTGCCCGCAGGGCGGTGGCGGCGGCGTCGGCATCGCTGCAATCTGCGGTCAGCGCGGCAATCCGGGGCAGCAGCGCGTCCCGGACCCGGAGCTTGCGGCTCTGGTCCGTCGGCTCGTCCGAGGCGGCAACCACATGCAGGCGAATCAGGCAGGCCGCCAGACTCCGCTGCTCCATGGCAACCCGGAGCGTAAAGGCTGCAAAAACGAAGACGAACGTCAGCATTGCAAGAATCATGTAGCGTTTGAACATAAAAATCACCGGTCCATATTCAGAATTCTCTCTGAGTATGGACCGGTTTTTTGATTCTTATTCTGATTGCCTCTCAGTTTTTGACCCCATATTGCAGCATCAGGGAGAGAACGATCTTCAGACCGGCCTTGAGGCTTTCCAGCTCCACCCATTCCTGACGGGTATGGGACAGGCCGCCCCGAACGGTGCCGATGGTATTGGCCACAATGCCCCGGGAAAGCGGCACGTTGCTGTCTGTGGAGCAGGGCGTTTCGTCCACCGCTCCGCTCCAGAAGCTGCGGATTATCTCGCGGCTGTTCTCGGTAAAGGCTGCCAGGGCAGCCGGATCCACCGGTCCGTTGCCGGGACGGATGCCCAGAAGCTCCACCGTCAGCTCTCCCCCTAAATTCCGGCAGCGCTCCACGGTCTGCCGGAACTTCTGCTCCATTTGCTCCAGGCAGCTCTGGGATGCGGAGCGGAACTCATAGAGCATCGTTGCCTCCTGGGCGATCGAGTTGACTGTACTGCCGCCCTCAAAGCGCCCCACATTGAAGGTAGTTTTCTCCCCGGCAGGCAGCTCAATGGCATAGAGCTCCTCCACCAGACAGCAGAGAATCTCAATGGCATTGGGGGCGCCGAAGGCGCTGTAGGAATGCCCGCCGCAGGTATGACAGCTAATCCGGTAGCGATAAGAGCCCACGGCCCGGCTGATACACTGGGACAAATTACAGTCAAAGGAATAAAAGCCCTTGATTCGCTCGCCGAAGGCCTCGAAGAGGGCCTTTGTCCCGTCGAGATTGCCGAGCCCTTCCTCACAGGCGTTTGCAACAATCAACAAGCCGCAGCGGAGCCTGATCCCCTGCTTCAGCAGATACTTGGTCGCCATCATTAAATTGACCAGATTGGCCGTGTCGTCCCCGATGCCGGGGGCATAGAGAATGCCCTTCTCCTCACGCATGGGAAGGGGCTCCAGATCCGGGAATACCACATCCGTATGGGCGGCAAAGACGATGAGATCCCCGTCCTGGGGGCCAAGCCTGCAAATGACGTTCTTTGCCGCGTCAATGCTCACATCCTCCGCCCCCTGTGCCAGAAACCAGTCTCTGCAAAAGGCCGCCCGCTGATCCTCCTGCCGGGTGGGAGCTGGGATTCTGCCCAGCCGACGCAGCAGCTCAGTCTGCTCGGCAAAACAGCTCTGGGCATATTGTTCTGCAAGATGTTTGATTGTGGGATTCATAACAATCTCCTTTCCGGCACACATGCGCTTTTTCCTGTATTATATCGAACCCAAAGCCGGAATGCAAGCAGGAAGCCGTGTTTTTCAGCGCCGAAACAACGCCCCCGCCCCTGCGGTCCCGGGCGAAAAAAATACCGGAGCATCAAAGAACCCCCGGCTTGCGCCGGGGGCCTTCGAGAAAAGAAGAGAAGAAATGAAAGAAGGATTTGCGATTCGCAGCTGGCAGTAATCGCTTACAGCTTTATCATAGAGGACAGTTGTGAACAAGGTATGAATTGCCTGAAAACAAATCCTAAAGATTTAATAAAGAATCTGAGCATGGGCTCCGCACTGTCTTGCGTCCGCTGTCAGCCGCGACGGCTTGCGCAGACCCCTCCAAAGCCTCGATCACCTCGGCGACGGCGCCCTCCCCGCAGGGGCATACATAGCGGCAGCAGCCCAGCTCCCGGATCGCCGGAGCACAGTCCCCCGGCGCGAAGGCGAGATCCGCCTCCAGCAGCATGGAAGCATCGTTCATGGCGTCCCCCACGCAGACCAGAGTGCCGCAGCCCAGCCGCTCCGCCAGAGCCCGGGCTGCGGCGCCCTTGCCGGCCCGTCGGTCCTGCAGATCTACGATCCGCATGGCGGCCCGATCCGCCCGCAGCTCCGGCCAGTCCTGCATGATCCGTCGGCAGCATTCGGAAAAGCGGGCGTCCTCCTCCGGCGTACCACTGAAAAACTGCCCCACGTCCAGACTGCGAAAGCTTCCGAACAGGGCCAGCTTGTGATAGCGCTCCGGGGCCAGGCTGAGGGGAATCGACCGATAGGCGACGCCCTGCGCCCGGTAAAAGGCCTCCCGCAGAGGGGAATCCCCAATCAGATAATGGGCCTCCTCCCCCTGGATCTCCAACAGCAGATCCGGGAAGTTTCGGTTCAGATAGTGCAGCAGCTCTCTGCCGCCGGACATCCACACTGCACCGGAAAGCTCCCGGAGCTCGTAGTCATAGAGGGCCGCGCCATTATAAAGAATCAGCGGCGCATTGGTGGGAATGCTCTGCCAATACGGGCGGAACATGGGCGCGCTTCGTCCGGTTCCCACTGTAAAATGGCCTCCCCGCTCCATAAAGCGGCGGATCGCCTTCAAATTTTTCCCGGGAACGGTACTGTCCGGGGCTGTCAGGGTCCGATCAAAGTCGGACACCAGCAAAATATCGGAAAAATCAGTCATCTGCTCGCTTCCTTTTTTCAAAGTCCGCCTTATCATAGCCCCCCGTGGGGCGCTTGTCAACAGAAAACGATAAAAATTCCCGCAAAAAACAAGAAAAAAAATTAAGAAGGGGATTGCAATTTTCTTCCGTGGAGGTTATACTATGTAGTGAAGTGGATGAAAATGGATTAAATTCCCACTTTGTGGAGGAGGTGAGCAGGTTGTTTGGCAAATTTACCCACAATGTCGATCCCAAGGGCCGACTGTTTGTGCCGGCCAAGCTCCGGGAGGAGCTCGGAGATGTCTTTTACGTTATGATCGGTACGGATAACAACCTGCTGGTCTACCCCCAGGCCAAATGGAATGCAGTGGAGGAGCGCTTCAACGCCGTATCCATGCACGAAAACGGATCGCTGCGCTATTTCCTCGCCAACGTCGCCAAATGCGAGCCGGACAAACAGGGCCGTTTCGTGATTCCTCCCCTACTGCGGAAGTACGCCGGACTGAGCGGGGATGTCACCTTCCTCGGCCAGGGCGACCATGCGGAGATCTGGGACGCCGCCACCTATGAGGAGAAGGAAGCCGAATTCCTCAGCAGTCCGGACAACCTTCTGAAGGCGCTGAAGGAGTTGAATCTGTGACGGAATTTCATCATATCTCTGTGCTGTTGGAGGAATCCATCGAAGCCCTGAAAATTCGCCCCGACGGCATCTATCTGGACGGCACGCTGGGGGGCGCTGGACATTCTTCCCAAATTGCGCAGCGGCTCAGCACCGGGACGCTGATCGGCGTGGATCGGGACCCGAAGGCCCTGGAGGCTGCCCAGGAACGGCTCGCGCCATGGATGGACCGGGTCCGACTGGTTCACTCCAATTTCCGGGAGCTGGACAGCATTCTGGACGATCTCGGCATCCCGGCTGTAGACGGGATTCTGCTGGATCTCGGGGTTTCCTCGCCCCAGTTGGACGAGGCAAGCCGGGGCTTCAGCTATATGGCGGACGCAGCGCTGGATATGCGGATGAACCCCGCTGAAACGCTGACCGCCTATGAAATCGTAAACACCTGGCCCCAGGAGGAGCTGCGCCGCATTCTCTTTGCCTACGGCGAGGAGCGCTACGCGCCGCTGATTGCCGCCGCCATACTCCGGCGGCGGGAGCAGGCTCCCATTGAGACAACCCTGGAGCTGGTGGAAATTATTCGCTCTGCCATGCCGCAAAAGGCCCTGCGGGAAAAGCAGCATCCGGCAAAACGCAGCTTCCAGGCCCTGCGGATCGCGGTCAACGACGAGCTTGGCGCCATAGACGGCGTTATGAGCCGCGCCATTGACCGACTGAAGCCCGGCGGCAGGCTGGCGGTAATCACCTTCCACTCTCTGGAAGATCGCATTGTAAAAAACGCCATGGCGCAGGCAGCCCGGGGCTGTACCTGCCCCCCGGAATTTCCCGTCTGCGTCTGCGGCAAGCAGCCGACACTCCGCCTCATCAGCCGCAAACCAATCACTGCCGGGGAAGAAGAGCTGCGCGTAAACCCTCGCTCCCGCAGCGCGAAGCTTCGGGTGGGAGAAAAGCTCTGCTCCTAAATATTGGGTTCAAAAGTTCAAAACATTTGAATCCCACAACCGCCGAAAACGGATGTGGCTCCGGGCAAAGCCCGGGGAAACAGGTTGTACCATATCTCTTTCTGCAAATCCGCAGGATTTGCAATCTGCGGCGCAGCTGCGGATGATAAGACGGTTTTTCCCCGTTTTATCAAGAAATCCCATGAAGCTCGCGCCGTTTCCGACACGCCGCCCTCAGCCCCCCTTTGCCAACGAAGGAGAATGTCTATGCCGAAAGATTATCGTCCCGATCGATATCGCAACAATCAGGCCTACGATCTGCGGGGAACCGCCGTTCCGAAGCCCCACTCTGCGCCGCTGCCGGAGGAGAAGCCTCTGCGTCGGCCCAGAAATGCGCCGAAGGCGAAGCATGTCCTCGCCCCATTTGGCATCGCGGGGATGGTTGTTGTCGCAGTTTTGCTGATGCTGGTGATTCACAGCTATGTGCAGCTCTATGAGGCAAACAGCCGAGTCGGACACCTGGAAAAGGAAATTTCCTCCGTTCAGGCCAACACCGCAAAGATTCGCTCCGCCTATGAAAGCCGCATTGATCTGGCCAAAATCGAAGCCAGAGCCCGGGAGCTCGGCATGAGCCAGCCCTCGCCGCGGCAGATGGTCTATCTCAACATCCCCGGCGCCGACCACGCCGAGGTAATTCAGGTTGACAGGCGAAATTATCCGAAAAAGATTCTTGATGCCATTGTCAGCAGCTTTCAGGGCGTACTGGAATATTTCCGCTGAGCCCACCATATACCGAAACAAAAGGGGCGAGCACCCGGTGCCGCCCCTTTTCCGAGCACAAGGGGGTGACCGGTTTGTCCGGAAAAAATTCAAAAAAAACATCGCAGGCAACAAAGCAGCGTCCTGTCTACGACCGGGAAAAGGCCGGACACGGAGTTTTACGGCGGACCACGTTTATGATGGTTTTCTGTGGGATCCTGCTGTTTATTCCGCTGTTCTGGCGTCTGTTTCAGCTGATGATTCTGCAGCACAATCACTATGAATCGGCTGCAATCACCAATCAAACCCGCTCCACCGCCATCACGGCAGACCGGGGGACGATTTACGACTGCAATCTGAACATTCTGGCAGCCTCCAAGACCGTGGAAAACGTCTTTATCGATCCCTGGGAGATTCACAACGCAAAAGAGGACGTGGATATGATTGCAGAGGGCCTCGGCAAGATTCTGGAGATCGACCCCGATTCCATCCGGGAAAAGGCCGCCAGGCTGGACCGCCGCTATGAGGTCATCGCCCGGAAGCGGGAGCTGGAGCAGTCCAACGCCGTGCGGAAATTTATCACCGATCACGAGCTGAGCGGCATTCATCTGGAATCCGATTCCCAGCGCTACTATCCCTCCGGCTGCACCCCGGCCCAGGTCATCGGCTTTACCAATTCGGAGAACCGCGGCGGCGAGGGCCTGGAGGAATACTACGACGATGTGCTTCAAGGCACCTCCGGCGCGGTTATCACCACCAAGGGCAACTACGAAACCCAAATGCTCTACTCCTATGAAAAATACTACGACGCCACCGACGGCAACTCTCTGGTGCTGACCATTGATTCCACGGTTCAGCTCTTTTTAGAGAAAAACATCAAGGCCGCCATTGAGAAATACGATGTCAAAAACGGGGCCTTCGCCGTGATGATGGACGTCAACACCGGCGCCATTCTCGGCATGGCGATTGAAGGCAGCTATGACCCGAACCACTATCTGGAGATTATGGATCTGTCCGTATTGAAGAAGCTGGATGAGATCTCGAAGGAGAAGGAGCAGGCCGCCGGAGACACGGAAAAGCAAAACGAGCTGGTAAAAAAATACAACCAGCTTGAGGCCGCCGCCCGGCTGAAGCAGTGGCGAAACCGCTGCGTATCTGACGGCTATGAGCCCGGCTCTACCTTCAAAACCATCACCCTTGCCGCTGCTTTGGAGGAAAAGGCCGTGGATCTCAACACCACCACCTTTTTCTGTGCCGGCGCGAAGAACTACAAGGACCGTGCTTCCACCCTTCACTGTTGGAAGGAAGGCGGCCACGGCTCGGAAAGTCTGGCTCAGGCTCTGCAAAATTCCTGCAACATCGCCTTTGCAGACATCGGCATGGCGCTGGGCGGCAGCAAGCTCTATGACTACATCGACGCGCTGGGGCTGCTGGAAAAAACCGGAATTGATATGGCCGGCGAATCCACCGGCGTCTTCCATTCCCGTGAAATGCTGATGGAAAACGCACAGCTCACCACCGTCGCCTTCGGTCAGTCCGTCAAGCCCACACCGATTCAGATGGTGCGCGCCATTGCCGCCGTGGTAAACGGAGGATATGTGCTCAAGCCCTATGTTGTCTCTGAGATTCTGGACGAAAACGGAAACGTCATTCAGAAAAACGGCAAAACCGTCATTCGGCAGGCCATCAGCCAGGAAACCTCCAAGCTCATGTGCGAGCTCATTGAATCCGTTGTCACCAACGGCACCGCCGGAAACGCGAAGCTCTCCGGCTACCGAATCGGCGGCAAGACCGGCACCTCGGAAAAACTGGACGAATATGTGGACGGCGTGCAGACCCAGGATCGTATTGTTTCCTTTGTGGGCATTGCTCCCATGGACGATCCCCAGTACATCTGTCTGGTGGCTTTGGATTCTCCCAGCCGTGAGACAGGCATTTATATCTCCGGCGGCGTGATGGCCGCCCCTGTGGTTCGGGACATCTTTGCAGAGGCACTGCCCTATCTGGGAGTACAGCCGGACTACACCGGTGTAGACATGAGCTCCGTGAATGTCTCCATGCCGGACGTTCGGTATATGTCTGAAGACGAGGCAAAGGAAATTCTCAGCAAGCGTTCTCTGAGCTATACCACTGTGGGCAGCGGGGATGAAATCACCGCCCAGATTCCCATGCCCAATGAGCTGCTGCCCGGCAATTCCAAGGTCATCCTCTATCTGGGTGAGGCCGCTCCCACGGATCTTGTCGAGGTTCCGGATCTGCGAAACCTGACAGAGCAGCAGGCTAAGGCCATCATTGATGAGAAAGGCCTGTATATGCAGACCAAGGGTTCGTCCTTTGCCTCCGTCGTCACCGATCAGGATCACGAGCCCGGCGAACAGCTTCGCAGAGGTACCACCATTACCGTAGAACTGACGGATCAGACGGCTCTGGACTGAGCCGCCCCGAGCCGATTTCCTTCCATACTGCCAAATGTTATGTGCAAGGCAAAACAGAGGAGTGTTTCAAATGCAGCTTTCAAAACTATTGCAGGACATCCGGGTGCTGGAATGTACCGCGGATATGAATACTGAAATCACCGGCGTCAACTATGATTCCCGCAGGGTGAAGCCGGGCCACGTTTTTGTAGCCATTGTCGGCTACGCCGCCGACGGCCACCGCTTTATCCCCAGTGCTGCCGCAGCCGGAGCCGTCTGCGTCGTCTGCGAGAAGAAACCGGAGGGGGACATTCCCTATATTTTAGTCCCCAATTCCCGGGTAGCCCTGGCCGCCATGGGCGCGAATTGGTACGGACACCCGGCGGAGAAGATGTCCATTCTCGGCGTCACCGGCACCAACGGAAAGACTACCGTCACCTATCTGCTGAAATCCGTGCTGGAGCAGACCCTGGGGGCGAAGGTCGGCCTGATCGGCACCATTCAAAATATGATCGGCGACACCGTTCTGCCCACGGAGCGAACCACCCCTGAGAGCTTTGAGCTACAGGGCCTGTTCGCAGAAATGGCCACGGCGGGCTGCACCCATGTCGTAATGGAGGTTTCCTCCCACGCCCTGTATTTGCATCGGGTAGACTGCATTCCCTTTGCCGTCGGTGCCTTCACCAACCTGACCGAGGATCATCTGGACTTCCACAAGACCATGGAAGCCTATCGGCAGTCCAAGGCCATGCTCTTCCGGCGCTGCAGCTTCAGCGTCTTCAATCTTGACGATGCGGAAGTGGCCAAAACCGTGGAGGATGCCGCCTGCTGGACCTTGAGCTCCTCCGCCGCCGGCAGGCCTGCGGATCTGACCGCCTCGGAGCTGGAGCTGGGCTCAGACTGCGTCAGCTTCACCGTTCACTATCAGGACGTCACCTGCCCGGTCCGGCTGGGGATTCCCGGCAGCTTCACGGTGTACAACGCCTTGACCGTTCTGGGCATGGCAATCGGCCTCGGCATCCCTGTGGAACAGGCTGCCGCCGCTCTGGGCAACGCCAGGGGGGTGAAGGGCCGCATGGAGGTCGTACCCACCCCCGGCAAGGACTACACCGTCCTCATTGACTACGCCCACACGCCGGACGCTCTGGAAAACGTGCTTCGTTCCGTCAAGGGCTTCTGCAGGGGCCGTGTCATTGCCGTCTTTGGCTGCGGCGGGGATCGGGATGCAAGCAAGCGTCCCATCATGGGCCGCATCGGCGTTCGCCTTGCCGATCTGTCCATCATCACCTCCGACAATCCGAGAACCGAAGACCCCGGCAAAATCATTGCCGACATTGTGAAAGAAATCACAAAGCCCTGCAATCCCTATCTGGTGGTGGAAAATCGCCGGGAGGCCATTGCCCGCGCCATGCAGGAGGCCCGGAAGGACGACATCGTGGTGCTCTGCGGCAAGGGGCACGAAAGCTATCAGATCCTCGGAACCGAAAAAACCCATCTCGACGAACGGGAGGAGGTTGCGAAGAACCTATGATTACGCTCAAGCAGGCCGCTCAGTGGTGCGGCGGCTCCGTCCTGCCGGAATACGAATCTGTCTCCTTCTTCGGGGCTGAAAACGATTCCAGAAGTATCTGCCCGGGGCAGCTCTTTGTCGCCCTGCGGGCGGCTCGGGACGGCCATGACTTTATTCCGAAGGCCATGCAGGCCGGCGCTGCCGCCGTCCTGGGGGAGCGTCAGCTTCCCGGTGTGCCCATGATCGTCGTACCCGACAGTCTCAAGGGCCTGCAGGCCATCGCAGGAGGCTGGCGGCAGAGCCTGCACGGAATCAAGCTCATCGCTCTGACCGGCAGTGTCGGTAAGACCACCACCAAGGAGCTGTGCGCCGCAGCTTGCTCCGCGTCCTTCTCCACGGTCTGGACCCAGAAAAATTTCAACAACGAGATTGGCGTTCCCAAGACCCTCCTCAGCCTGCGGCCCGATACCCAGGTGGCCGTGGTGGAAATGGGCATGAATCACTTCGGCGAGCTCTCCCGGTTGAGCTCCATTGCAAGGCCCGACGTTGCCGTGATCACGAACATCGGCAGCATGCACTTGGAAAATCTGGGCAGCCGCGCAGGAATCTGCCAGGCAAAGTTGGAGATTTTAGAGGGCCTGTCTCCCGACGGCATCGCCGTGCTCAACTATGACGAGCCCCTGCTGCGGCAGGCGGCTCTCCCCTGCCGGACCCTGTGGTTCGGCTACGGGGCAGGCTGTGAGCTGCAGGGGGAAGAAGTCGCCCAGAGCCCGGAGCAGCTTTCCTTTACCGCCGTCGGCTTCGGTCAGAAGCTGCGGGTGGAGCTGCCGACCCCCGGCAGCCACAACGTAATGAACGCCCTGGCGGCCCTGCTGGCTGCCCACTGCGTCGGAGTTCCTCTGGATCAGGCCGCTGCCGCCCTGAGGCAGTTCCGCAACACCGGAGATCGGCTCCGCATTTTCCGGCAGCAGGATTTCACCGTGATTGCCGACTGCTACAACGCAGGGCCGGAATCCATGGGCTCCTCCTTCGACGTGCTTCGCCTCCAGCCCACAGAGGGCCGCCGGATTGCCGTGCTGGGGGATATGCTGGAGCTGGGCAGCTACGCGGCGGATGCCCACCGAACGGCAGGCGAACAGGCAGCGGCGGCAGCCGATCTGGTGCTGGCACTCGGTCCCCTGAGCGTGGACACCGCCCGGGGCGCCGGCGAAAAGGGTCGGCATTTTGAAGACCGTCAGGCCCTGCTGGAGGCCCTGCGGGCTGAGGCCCGGCCCGGCGATGTGCTGCTCTTCAAGGGCAGTCACGGGATGCACATGGAAGACATTCTGGAGCAATTTCTTGCCCCCACATAGCGCCCCTTTTCCGAAACAAATTCTCTATATTCCATACAGATATACGGAGGGAAAACCCATGACAGACGGACAAATCACCACCATGATTGTCGGCATTCTCCCCTTCTTTTTGATTGCCCTGCTGGCAGGCAAGTTTATAATACCCTTTCTGCGGGCCATGAAAGCCGGGCAGAGCATCCGGGAGCTTGGCCCAAACTGGCACCAGTCCAAGGCCGGAACTCCCGCCATGGGAGGGCTGATTTTCATTCTCACCGCCATGATCGGCACACTGGGTCTGTGCCTGCTGACGGGATACTGGACCTCCGCTCTGATTTTCGCCTTTTCTCTGGTCTATGGCGTGATCGGCTTCATCGACGATTTTTTCAAGGTCAAGAAAAAGCAGAATGAGGGCCTGACCCCTTCGCAGAAGCTGCTGCTGCAGTTGGCGGCCTCCGCGCTGTATCTCTATGTGCTCTATTCCAACGGCCACCTGACCACCGCCATTTGGATGCCCTTCACCACCGGCTTTTGGAAAATTCCCATCTGGGTCTACATTCCCTTCGCAGTCTTCGTCATTGTGGGCTGCGTCAACGCAGTCAATCTCACCGACGGCATCGACGGTCTGGCCACCGGCGTCACCCTGCCGGTCATGGTCTTCTTCCTGGCTGTCGCCATTGCCACAAAGAAGGCGGAACTCGCCATCTTCCCCGCAGCCCTGCTGGGAGGACTGTGCGGCTTCCTCTGCTACAATTTCCACCCCGCCAAAACCTTCATGGGGGATACCGGCTCTCTGTTTTTAGGCGGGGCGGTCTGTGGTCTGGCCTTTGCGCTGGATATGCCCCTGATCCTGATTTTAGTGGGGCTGGTCTACATCATTGAAACCCTGTCGGTCATTTTGCAGGTTTGCTACTTCAAGCTCACCCACGGCAAGCGCATTTTCAAAATGTCCCCGATTCATCATCACTTTGAGCTGTGCGGCTGGTCCGAAGTCAAGATTTTTGTCGTATTCGTCAGCGTCAGCGTTCTCATGTGCGCGCTGGCCTGGCTTGGCACCGCTCCGCTCCGCTAATTTGAATAGAAGGAGGCTATTATGGCCTTATTCAAGCATAAACGCATGGATACCGGCAAGACGCTGCGAGAAGATTCCACCGGCCTGATGGATCTCTCCTTTCTGCTGCTGGTCATCCTGCTTACATTAATCGGATTATTGATGCTGTTTTCCGCCAGCTACGCCCGGGCCAACTGGGAAAAGAACGGCGATTCCGCCTTCTATTTCCGGCGTCAGGTCTATTTTGCGGTCATCGGCTTCGTCGGAATGCTGGTGGCAGGACGCCTCAACTATTTCATCTGGTTCCGAACGGCCCTGCTGATTCTCATCGTGTCTCTGGGCCTGCTTGCTCTGGTTCCGCTGATAGGCACTGAGGTCAACGGCGCAAAGCGCTGGCTTAAAATCGGCATCCTCTTTCAGCCCTCCGAGCTGGTAAAGCTGGGTATGGTTTTCTCCTTTGCGGCCATGATGGCCGCCTGGCAAAACCGGATGGACACCTTCAAATACGGCGTTTTGCCCTACGTCTCCATCCTGGGACTGATTGCCGGCCTGCTGATTCTGGAAAAGCACCTGTCTGCCACCATGATTATTTTTGTCATCGGTGCAGTTATGATGCTGCTGGGCGGCACCCAAAAACGCTGGCTGCTGCTGGGCGTGCTGTTGGGTCTGACATTTCTGCTGATATACACCACGACCCGGGGATACGCAGGCGGGCGAATCACCGCCTGGCAGAACCCGGAATCCCAGCCTCAGGGCTCCGGATACCAAATCATTCAGTCCAAATATGCCATTGGCTCCGGCGGCTTCCTGGGCCTTGGTCTGGGGCGCAGCCGTCAGAAATACCTTTATCTCCCCGAGGAGATCAACGACTACATCTTCGCCATTGTCTGCGAGGAGTCGGGCTTTGTCGGGGCAGTGGGGATTCTGGTGCTCTTTGCCCTGCTGATTCTGCGGGGATATTGGATTGCCCTGCACGCAAGGGATCGCTTCGGCACCATTTTGGCTGCCGGCCTGACCACAAAGCTGGCCATTCAGGTGTTCTTAAACGTCAGTGTCGTCACCGGTCTGACACCTCCGACGGGCATTTCTCTGCCCTTTTTCTCCTCGGGAGGAACCGCGCTGCTGCTGCAGCTCTTTGAAATGGGAATCCTTCTGTCCATCTCCAGATGGTGTACCAACAAGGAAGTCACAGGGAGGGTAAACGCATGAACGTCATCTTTACCTGCGGCGGAACGGCAGGCCATATCAATCCGGCCATTTCTGTTGCCAAACTGCTGAAGACAAAAAAACCCGACACCAACATTCTCTTTGTGGGGGCGGAGGGCGAAATGGAAACACAGCTGGTTCCCCGGGAGGGCTTCGAGCTGAAAACCCTGAAAATTTCCAACTACTGCCGCAAGCTGAACCTCAGCGGAATTCGCCACAATCTTGTGACACTGCACAATCTCCGGGGGGCCCTGCGGAACGCAGATCGAATCCTCCGGGACTTTCAGCCCGATGTAATCGTGGGCACAGGGGGATATGCCTCCTACCCCATGCTGCACCGGGGCGCAAAGCGGGGCATTCCCACCGCTGTCCATGAGGCAAACGCCATGCCCGGTCTTACCACCCGCATGGTGGCGAACACTGCCACCCGCATTCTGGTCTGCTTTGAAGAGAGCAGGTCCCACTACAAGCACCCGGAGCAAGTTCAGGTGGTGGGTATGCCTGTGCGGCAGGAGTTTATCTACACCACCCGGGCCGAAGCCCGGGCCAGACTGGGTCTGGGAGAGGAACCCCTGCTGGTTTCCGCCTGGGGCAGCCTGGGCGCTCAGGAAATGAACAAGCTGATGGCGGATTTTATGGCCTTCGAGGTCCGGGACGGCTGTCCCTGGCGTCACATCCATGCCACAGGCTCCTTTGGCTGGCGCTGGATGCCGAAGCTGGTTTCGGAAAAGGGTGTGGATCTCAAAGCCCACCCGGAGCTGGATATGCGGGAGTATATCCACAATATGCCGGACCTGATGGCCGCGGCGGACCTGATTCTCACCCGCGCCGGCGCTTCCTCCCTCAACGAGATCGAGGCTGCCGGGCTTCCCTGCATCATCATCCCCTCTCCCAACGTCACAGACAACCATCAAGACAAGAATGCCCGAGTGCTGGAGCGGCACGGCGCAGCTCTGGTGCTGGATGAGGCGGGTCTCACTGCCGAAGCCCTCTATTACAGCGCTCAGGCCCTGATGCAGGACGCTCCCCGCCGTCAGGCCATGCGGGAGGCCCTGCATGGCATGGCAGTTTTGGACAGCGCAGAGCGGATTGTGCAGACAATTCTGGAAATCGCAAGATAATCCGAACCAGGGGCGAGCTTTTCGCATAGGATGGAAAAACCAGCTTTGCGAGGAGGCGCTTCATGGATTCCATTCTGATACAAGGCGGCCGTCCCTTGCGGGGGACCCTTTCCGTACAGGGCTGTAAAAACGCACTCCTGCCCCTGATGGCAGCCGCCGCAGCCATTCCGGGTCAAACGATACTCACAGGCTGTCCCCCGATCCGGGATGAGACCGTGACCCTCGCCCTTTTAGAGGGTCTCGGCGTGTCAACCGCCGCAGAGCGCGACCGTCTCGTGCTGGATGCCTCCCGGGACGGAGGTACTGCGCCGGACCCCACCCTGGCGGGACAACTGCGATCCTCCGTCCTCTTTCTCGGGGCCCTGCTGGGCCGATACGGTCACGCGGGGGTTCCCCTGCCCGGAGGCTGCGTCCTTGGCAAGCGTCCGCTGGATCTGCATCTGGCCGGTCTGGAGGCCCTCGGCGTGCAGAGCTTTTGTGACGGCGGCATTCTGCACTGCAAGGGCCGGCCCAGAGGCGGGCATTATCATCTGCCCTACCCCAGCGTCGGGGCCACCGAAAATCTGATCCTCGCCGCCCTCGGCGCAGAAGAACCGGTTTGGATCACCGGGGCAGCCCGGGAGCCGGAAATCGAGGATCTGGTAAACTTTCTCACCGCCTCCGGCGCACGCATCAGCGGGGGCGGCAGCAGCCGCGTTCACATCATCCCCGCGCCTCTGCACGGCACGTCCTACCGGGTCCTTCCGGATCGTATGGAGGCCGCCACATGGCTCTGTGCCGCCGCCTGCACCGGAGGAAGCCTGACCCTGACGAGGCTCTGCCCCGATCATTTACGGCCCGTGCTGCGAGCCCTGCGGGCAGCAGGCTGCGAGATTACGGAGGGCGAAGCATCCCTGCGCATCTGTGCCGGGGACTTGCATTCTCCCGGCTCAGTCCGTACCGCCCCCTACCCCGGCTTCCCCACCGACGCCCAGGCCCCTGTCATGGCTGCCCTGCTTCGGGCCGAGGGCATTACCCGCTTTGAGGAAACAGTCTTTGACGACCGCTTCCGGCACATCCCCGCCCTGCAAGCTATGGGAGCGCGGATCGCCTGTTCCGGCTCCGCTGCGCTGGTCACGGGAGTTCGGGAACTCCACGGCGCCCGTGTCGCCGCCACCGATCTGCGGGGTGCAGCCGCCATGGTCTGCGCGGCCCTGGGAGCCCGGGGAGAGAGTGAAATCACCCAGGCCTGGCATCTGGATCGGGGCTACGGGAATTTTGTCCAGAGGCTTCGCCGTCTCGGGGCAGTGGCCTTGGCCCGATAATCCGCCCCCCGGCGCCCGGCCCCTCCGTCCCGGCGGGACCGATTTCCGCTGTTTCCATTCATTTGAATTTACATATGAGCAGATACAGGAGAAAACTATGGAACAAGACAACAGACGCAGGCCGTCGGAGCCTGCCGCTCCGCGGCGGGAGCGTCCCACGGCTCCCGATTCCCGCAGAAGCCGTTCCGGAGCCCGTTCCGGCTCCCGGGATCAGCGGCAATATGCCCGGGCCAGGCAGGAGGCCGCCCGCTCACAGAGACCGGAGACGGACAGACCGGCACGGCAGAGCTCCGGCCGCAGCAGGTCCCGGCAGGAGGAAACAGCCCGGCGCAGGTCTGTTCCCGTCGAAGCAGAACGGACCCAGTCTGTCCCCGAGGAATCAGGCCGAACCGGACATTCCCGCCAGCGGACCACTTATTATGTGCCGCAGCAGGATCGGAATCTGGATTCCGCCTATCAGCGCAGGACAGGAAGCTCAGGCGCGGCCCGGCATCCCAGAGAAAAACGCCCTCATCGGGTTTATAACACAAACTTCGGCTTCAAATTTCTGACCATGCTGGCCGTTGTGGCAGTTATCATCATCAGTATGATGATTTTCTTCAAAATCAAGCACATTGAGGTTGTCATTCTGGGGGTCAATTCCCCGACCGCAGCCCAGAGCTCCACCCGGTCAGCCTCCGATTTTCCCCCAGCAGACAAAAATGCCCCCGGCTCCGGCAGCAGCCCGGCTGAGACCGGAACCGGGTCGGAGAGCCCTCAGCCGGAGGCAAGCGAAAAGCAACACAGCTATTACACCGCGGAGGAAATCATCGAGGCCTCCGGCATCCAGCTTGACAGCAACCTGCTGAGCCTGAGCAAATCCGCCGTCGCCTCCCGCATCCATGCGGCGCTGCCCTATGTCGATCAGATTCAGATCAAAAAGGAGCTTCCCGGCACTGTCGTCATCACGGTCTCTGAAACCGAAGTCACCTACGGCATTCAGGACGCGGAGGAGGGCTGGTGGCTGATGAGCCGGGACGGACGCATTCTGGAGCCGGCCACCACAGAACGTCTGCGGGGCCACCTGCTGATCAGCGGGATGCAGATTAACGTCCCCCAGGTAGGAGACTGGTTCAAGCCCTCCTCCGGTCAGGGGGCCGACATGAGCGAAATCGGCGCAAAACAGGCTGCCGTTCTGGCCATTATCCCGGCGCTGGAGCAGACCCCCTTTGTCAAACAGATCGAGCGGGTGGATGTCAGTACCTCTTACAACGTGACCCTCTGGTATGGAACCCGCTACGAAATTCGTCTGGGTACTGTGGAAAACCTGCCTTACAAGTTCCGCTATCTGGAGACAATCCTGCAAAATGACGAGGTTAAGCGGCGTTCCGGAACCATAGATCTGACTTTTACTGTGGATAATAAGGTTCATTTCATAGAATCCAGATAGTTTCTTGAGAAAAATTTACAAAAAAAAAGAAATTCCTATTGACCTTAGCGGGTTTTCAGGATAAAATATACCGGAATAAAACTGTAAACTCTGCACAGAATAGACTTAGATCATCAAGGATTGATTCCAGATACATAGGAGGACGAATCGAATGGCAGACTATCCCGAAAAAGTTGTGAATATTAAGGTCATCGGTGTCGGCGGCGCCGGCAACAATGTTGTGAACAGAATGCTCTCTGCCGGTGTGGACTGTGTGGAATTTCTGGTGTTCAATACCGACCGTCAGGACTTGAACAAATCTAACTGCCCCAACAAGCTCCCCATCGGTGAAAAGCTCACCGGCGGCATGGGTGCCGGCTCCAAGCCGGAAATC
>JAGAEW010000168.1 GCA_017612935.1 Oscillospiraceae bacterium | reverse complement strand
GTCGATCTCAGCGACTATTTCTACGAGCCTGTCATGTGGGCGATCAATCAAAATCCCGTTGTGACCAGCGGCATTGACGAAACGCACTTTGGCCCGCACAACGACTGCACCCGCGAGCAGATCGTGACCTTCCTCTGGGCGGCGAACGGCAAGCCGGACCCAGAGGGTACGGAGAGCCCGTTCAGCGACGTTGCTTCTGACGCCTGGTACTACAAGCCGGTGATGTGGGCTGTGGAGAATGGCTACACCAGCGGTATGGGCGACGGCAGCTTCGGTGTGGGCCAGGCCTGCACTCGGGCCCAGGCCATGACCTTCCTCTGGGCCGCTCAGGGCAAGCCGGAACCCAGTTCGACGGTGAGCCCGTTCAGCGACGTGGCGATCGGGGATTGGTTCTGCAAGCCCATCCTCTGGGCGGCTGAGAACGGCGTCACCGCCGGAATCGGCGGCGGTCTCTTCGGCGTCAACAACACCTGCACCCGCGCACAGATCATTACGTTCCTGTATAAGGCATACACATAATAAGCAGGCAGGAGGACATTTCTTTCAAGCAGCAAATTCATCTCCTACCGTTTTTTGGTTTTCCTTTTTCAGGCTTCTCCAAGCCGGAATCAGCCAGAGGTAACAGGCAAGCAGCAGGGCTGTCAGCGGGGCATCTACCATGGTCAGAGGAACCGCACCGGCGATGCACCAGGGGATCAGCGGAGAGGTAATCACCGCGGTATCCTCCAGGTCGATGGCGAGTTCTCTGGAATCCTCATACTCCTCCCGGCAGAGCTGATCCGTCAGCAGGATAGCCAGAGTCTGGTTGCAGGCCACCATCCCTGTCGGAATGGAGGTCAGCAGCGTGGCCCGGTAGCGGCCGATCCGCCGGGTCAGCTTCGCCACAGCTCGCTTGCAGCCATCCAGCAGTCCGGTTTTCTGAAACAGGCCGGAATAGGAGGAAGAGAGGCAGACAATGGCGCTGACCTGGAGCATGGAAAGCACGCCCCCGCCGCTCACCAGGGCGGCTGCCTCCGGATTTTCGGGGGTAAAGCCCCGCAAGGCAGCCAGCAGCAGTTCCCCCGCCGACAGCTTCTCTACAAACAGACAAACGGGAACCGCCGTCAAAATACTGGCTGTCATGGTCATGCGCACGTTGACACGGAATAAGGCCAGGATCAGAATCACCGCCGCGGGAAGCAGCGCTGTCCAGTGCAGGCGGAAACAGCCCGCAAAAATGGAGCGTAGATCCAGCCCCGTACCGCTGCCTCCCGCAGCAAGGCCCAGGCCGGCATAGACGGCGCAGGTCAGCAGAAACGGGATCACCGCCGTACGAATCATAGACTTGATGTTGTCATAGATGTTGGTTTTCGTCACCGTCGCAACCAAAAGAGCACTGGTGGAGACCGGTGAACACCGGTCTCCGAAAAACACACCGGAGAGGATTGCGCCTCCGGTGAGCATGGGCGACACTCCGAATGCCGCGCCCATCGCAGAGCAGACCACTCCCATGGTAGCGGCTGTGCCAAAGGAAGTTCCTGTCATCACAGACAGGAAACAATTCAGCAGAAAGCACATCAGCAGGAAAACCGAGGGGCGAATCAGATCCGAAGCCTGACAGACCAGCAGGGGCACGGTGCCCGCCGCCCGCCAGAGGGCCGTCATCACACCGATCAGCAGAAAGGTGATCAGAATTTTGCTGACCGTGGACACCCCCTCCCAGGTCATCCTTGCCAGTGCCCCCCAGGAGAAGCCCTTCCGCCGTCCGTAAAGCCAGAATAAAACCAAGCCAAAGCTCAGTGCGTAAAGCATAGAGATGTTCAGCGCCAAACCGATGATCAGCGCCGCGCAGAAAAGACCCAAAACCAAGCCTTCCATACCGTTAATCCCTCAAAAATATTTATAATGTATATCGGGAATTATGATAACAGGAACGCAGCCAAATTGCAAGCGGATTTTTCTCCTGCACCGGCCGCACTCCTGCATAGGGAAAATCTTATGGTTTTCCCTTATTTTTTTATTGGAATTCGCACAATCCCCGATTGACTTTTGTTTGGTTTTTTGATAGAATGGTTTTAGAAGTTGGACATCTTTGTCGAGTTGTCTGACAACCTCATAGACAGGGAGGCGTCCTATGAAAACATATTGGGTTCTTGTGGGGAGCTTCGGCAGCGGCAAAAGTGAACTGGCTCTGAATCTGGCCCTGGAAAAAGCCAAAGAGGGGCCCTGCACCTTAGTGGATCTGGACGTCATCAACCCCTATTTCCGCACCAGCGAACGGGGCGACGTGCTGGAGCCCGCAGGGGTGGAGCTGATCATGCCTCCCTTTGCCCTGGACAAGATCGAGATCATGTCTCTGTCCGCCAAGGTCTTCTCCGCCTTCTCCCCCGGCGAGGGCAACGTCATCTTTGATATTGGCGGCGACGACGTGGGCTCCATCGCCCTGGGGCAGTACAAGGCCCGTTTTGATCAGATCCCGCCGGATCGGCTCAACGTGCTGTTCATTGTCAATCCCATGCGTCCCACTGCGGCGGACTTTGACAGTGCAATGGACACCCTGGCCAAGATCCAATACGTCTCCCGGCTGAATGTGACCGGCATTGTGAACAACGCCAATCTCTCCGTGGAGACCGACGTCAGCCATCTGGCCGAGGGGTATGCGCTGATGAAGCAGCTTTCCGAGGCCACCGGGATCCCCGTGTGGGGAACCTGCGGCAAGGAGGACGTTCTTCATTCGTTCAAACTGTACGTCAAAGAGCACGGGCTCGACCCGACGTACGTTGGAAGATATCAACCGATCGAGGTGATGATGCACCGGAGCTGGGACATGTTCCTGAAGGAAGGCCTTTAATTACGCGATCTATTTAGTTTGTCAACAATTTTTGAAAGCGAGGAAATGCCATGACTAAAGTCACCATTCACGAAGACGTGTGCAAGAGCTGCGGCCTTTGCGTGCGTCTGTGCCCCAAGGGCGTGCTGGCTCTCCAGACGAAGCACCTGAACGCAAAGGGTTATTACCCTGTTGAGGTCGCCAATCCCGAGGCCTGCATCGGCTGCCTGTCCTGCGCAATGACCTGCCCGGACGTTGCCATCGAGATCGAGAAATAAGGAGGAAACTTGTATGGCTAAAAAACTGATGAAGGGTTGCGAGGC
>JAGAEW010000167.1 GCA_017612935.1 Oscillospiraceae bacterium | reverse complement strand
GATAGCAGGCTGTCAGCCGCTCCGCCGCCCGGGAAACCCGGCGTCCTTCTTTTTTCAGCAGATTCTTTCCGGCCCATGCCTTGAGCGCAGCCCGGGCATCCTCCGGAGCCAGGGCAAACGGGATTGCCAGGGCGGGAAGCGTCGGCTCCGCCGGCAGAGCCTCCCCCCGGAGCGCAGCGCCGCAGAAGGGACAGTTCCCCTCTGCCTCTCCCATGCCGACAAAGGCTGCGCCGCAGTCCGGACAGCGGTGAAGACTGGCACCGGCGGCACGCAGCTGACGGGCAAGCTGTGTCTGCTGCCGCTCCTGCCAAGCCTCGGCGTGCAGCAGCGGCTGCCGGATATCGGTCACGCCGCCGCAGAACAGGCAATGGTAGTTCTGCCGGGCGAGATCAAAGCTGGCCTCTGCACCGCAGTGACTGCAGCGTACCGAAAGCGGAGAGATCTCAAGATTCAGTTGTCCGGTCAGCACGTCCATGCACGTTCCATCCTCGACAACAAGATATAAATAATTATAGCACAGGCCCCTTCCCTTGGGTACAGGCTCGTGAAATTTTTTTGCCGTCCGGGATCAACTGCCCCCCTGTTCGGCATGATAGAGCTTTCCGGAGATGACAATCTGGCAGACCTCCGAACTGCCCTCCGAGATGGTCAGCATCTGTGCGTCCCGGAAACAGCGCTCTGCCCGATTGTGCAGCTTCATCCCCTGCGCGCCGTGAATCTGCACGGCGGAACGGCAGACCTCCAGGCACATCTCCGAGGCAAAGAGCTTCAGCGCCGCCACTTCCGCCGAGACGCGGGCCTGGCTCTCAAACAGGGCAGCCACATGATACATGGTACTGCGGGCGACGAAGATTTTTTCATACATCCTTGAAACAGGGAAGGAGATTCCCTGGTAGGAGGAGAGGCTCCGGCCATAGCGGCCGGTGCTGCTGGAATAGCGGATCGCACATTCCATGGCGCTCTGCGCCGTGCCAATGGCCAGTGCGGTCATATCCAGACGCCCCTCGTTAAGCAGCACCTTTATGAGCCCGTAGGCCGCGTTTTCCCGTCCGACCAGACAGTCCGCCGGCACTTTGCAGTTGTCCAGCCTGACCGTGCCGGTGGGGGAATTGTTCATGCCGATAAGCGGCGCCCGCTCGCTGTCGTCCAGCCCCGGCGTATCGGCGGCCACATAAAACAGGCTCACGTCCCGGCTCCGCTCGGAGACCGCGCTTTTGGCCGCCACAATATACCCTGTGGCCGCCCCGGCGTTGGTAATCCAGCATTTCTCCCCGTTGAGAACCCAGCCGTCGCCGTCAAACACGGCTGTGGTGTCAATTCCGAGGGCGTCGGAACCGCCGCTTGCCTCGGAGATGGCGAAGCCCAACAGCTGCTCGCCGCGAATCGCGCCCGGGACAACGCGCTTTTTCAGACTGTCCGCCCCGTGCAGGGCGATCAGGTTTTGGCATTGGACATGGGGGGACATGCTCAGCCCGAGAGAGGGCAGCCCCCGGGCAAGCTCCTCCAAAATGATCACGCTCTCCAGGCAGTTGTATTTGGCCCCCGGCCTCTGATGGTAAAAATTCAGATCCAGATATCCGGCGGCGCCAATGCGGCGAAACAGATCGGAAGGGAAGACCCCGGAGACATCCAGATCGCCTGCCAGCGGCAGAATCTCGCGATCCACATAGCTGCGCAGCTCTTTTTGCAGCTGTTTTTGCTGCTCAGTCAGTTGAAACATGGTTTTCCTCCAGTCCCCTTTCCTCCGCAGATGCGATCAAGACAAACTTCGCATAGGAGAGCCTGTCGTCATTGATTTCCACTTCAACGATGCAGTTATGCGCGTTGCTCCGCTGGAGCCGGCTGCTGAGCATCAGCCCTTCCGCGGAATCCATGCGCCTCGTGGCGTAGAAGGTTCCGCTCTCCAGATGGTAGGCTGCAAAGCCGGCCTCCTTCAGGTGGTTTCCGGCGGCGGAGAGCATCAGATTCATCTCCAGGTGCTCCATGCGCCCCAGCTCGGCGTCCGGAATCCGGATCCTGTAGATCTGGACTCTGTCATCGGACACGGTGCGGTCCTTCATCAGAAACGATGCCGCAGAGGCCTGAGGCGCGGCCGCGCCGGCGTTCATATAGCAGCGCAGGAGATCGGTGGCCGTCAGGATGCCAACCAGGCGCTTGCCCTCAAGAACCGCCGCAAAATTGTTTCCGTCCACAACAAACTTCTGCGCCACGTCCTTAAGCTCATCCCGCGCGGAGACACGCGGAAAAGCCTCCGTATCCGCCATCATGGAACGCAGCCGCTGAGACGGTACGCTGGCCGTGGCCTTCCACAGATCCAGCCCGCCGCAGATTTCCATGTTGTCGTCCACCAGGGGATACTGCTTGAGAAAGTCACCCTCAAAATACAGGCGCTGCCAGTCGGCCGTAATGTCATTGTAATACAGATAGACAGGCGTCTGCATCCAGTCGGACACGGGGCCGATTCCCAACAGGCTGCCTGCAGACAGCCCCGCATGCTCCAGCTGATGCAGCAGTGCGAAGCTGCTTTGCAGGGAGTTGAGAATGAACAGGCCCTCCCGTTCCGCATTTTGGATCTGCATGGGGTTTGCTCTGGCCCCGCCGGTAAGGAGCAGATTCGCCCCCGCAGCCAGCACGG
>JAGAEW010000166.1 GCA_017612935.1 Oscillospiraceae bacterium | reverse complement strand
TTCGGCCAGAGGATGCCCGGCGTGTCCAGCAGCAGAAGCCCGGAATCCACCGTGACCCACTGTTTGCCCCGGGTGACGCCGGGACGGTTCTCCGCCTTGGCCCCTTTGCGTCCGGCAATCTGGTTGATGAAGGTGGACTTTCCCACGTTGGGAACCCCCACCACCATCACCTTGAGGGCTTTGCCCGCCATGCCCTTTTCGGCATAGCGGCGGCGCTTTTCCGCCAGCAGACGGTTGAGGGCGGGGGAAAAATCCGTAATGCCCTTGCGGTTCTTACAGTCCGTCTGGATCACGGAATAGCCCTTCGCCTTAAAGTGTTCCGACCACAGCCGGGTGCGCTCGGGGTCCGCCATATCAATGCGGTTCAAAATTACCATCCGGGGCTTGCTGCCGCAGATGGCATCAATATCCGGGTTGCGGGAGGAAATCGGAATGCGGGCGTCAAGAATCTCGCAGACGGCGTCCACCAGCTTCAGATCTGCCTCCATCATCCGCCGGGTCTTCGTCATGTGACCCGGATACCAGTTGATACTCGTTAATTCTTCACTCATATTCTCATCTGCTTTAACTCAGCGTAATTTCGTATAGTTTGATGGATTCCTCATTGTCCCCGATCCGCTCCACATAGAGCGAATCCACCAGCATCTCAAAGCTGTCCTCCAGCACGATTTCCCGATCGAGGGGACGGTTTGCCAGCATGATGTGAGGAACATAGCGGAATCGCTCCCGATATTCCAGGTGTTCGGGGAGAATCGCGTGGTAAATCGCGTCGCTGAGAGCCTGGATACGATCCCGGTTCTCTACGACGTTCAAAAAGCGCAGATCCGGATCCTCCTCCGGCGCGGACACGCCCCGGCAGACGATTCGGAAGGGGTGAAAACCGCGCGCGACCCGGCAAAGCTGTTCCCGAAGCTCCGCGTCGGACAGCGGGGAATCGAAGGGAAAGGTGACGGCAATATGTGGCTCCACCTTTCCCGCCAGGTCGTAATATCGGCTTTGAAGGGCTTTAATCTTGTCCGAATTCGGAAAGCTGCAAAGGATTAAGATATCCCGCTTCCCTGCGTTGTAAAAAGCCATGCCATCAGTTGTAAACCGATCCGATTCGCCCGAGATCCCGGGTGTTATTCTGCAGGACGTCCTGACCGGGGAACACAATGCCCCAGGCCTTGCCGAGGATATAACGGCCGTCCACCATACCGACTTCGGAGAAGCGGCTGTCAAGGGAGTGGTTGCGGTTATCCCCCATAAGGAAGTAGCAGCCCTCCGGGACGGTGAAAGATTCGCCGTCCATGCCGCAGCCCCGGGGAAGCATCGTTTCATTGATGTAGGCCTCGCTTTGAAGCTCACCGTCCACCCAGACGTGAAGGCTTCCGTCCTCCCCGGTGCGGAAGCTGAGCTCCTGACCGCCCCGGGCAATCACCCGCTTGACAATGGGCTTGCCATCCTCAAACTGCGGCACGCAGGCCACGACAATATCGCCGGGCTGATAGTCCGTGCTGAGGAAATTGCTGCGCAGCACCAGGTAGTCCCCCAGGGTCTTGGGATTTTCCTGCGCCCCCACCAGAGTTGGATACATGGAGCTGCCGGAAACCTCCACAAGGCGGGCAAAAAACACAAAGCACAGCGTGGTCGCCGCCAGAATACATACAATGTCATGCAACATGACGTAAATCATCCCCGTGAAGCCCTGGGGGTCAAACGGATTTTGTTTCTTCTTTTTTACCGGGGTCGATTGACCCGTAGTGCCATTCAGCATGGATATGCCTCCAAATATAAAAAAATACATCAAATGCGGAGCAAATAAAAAGCCCTCCGCCAAAGCCGCCGGGCTGAGAGGAAGTCTGTTCCTGACCGACGGTGCAGCGCCGGGAAATGCGTTGCATATCGGGGATTCCTTCTGTGCCGGCATTCGGCGCCTTTTCTGTGCCCCACTTGTTATTATACATTATAATGGCAAAAATTGCAAATTCCAAAATGAATTTTTTGTATTTTCGTATGTGTGCACAATTTTTCTTTCAAAACTTTGCGAAAACTGCCATTTATTACAGGTTAAATTTCTATTGATTTTTTCGTTAAAATCGTGTAAAATAGAGACACAAAACAAGAACGGAGGAACACTTCATGGGCGACTTGTTCGGAGACGACTTCATCACCATCACCGATGAAGACGGAAAGGAATACGAGTTGGAAGTCCTTTGCTCGGTGGAATATCAAGGCAGTACATACTTAGGCGTCTGTCCCGCCGGCAGCGAAGAAGATGAAGAACTGGAAGTCAGCGTTCTGAAAGTCACAGAGGAGGACGGAGAAGAGCTGTTGGTGGCCGTCACAGACGAGGATGAATTATCCGCTGTGTATGACCTGCTGTTGAATGATTATGAAGCCGATGAAGACGATGAGGAAGCATAACGGCAGGGTTCAAGGGAACGACCGGATCCCGTTCCAGGAGCCCCAGGCGTGTCTTCACCGCCGCCCCAAACCCGGGCGAGACCGATCCACCGCCCCTGATACAACAAAAAATTCCCTGCTCAGTACGTGATGCATTCTTTTAGACCCACATTTTTTCTTTGGGATGCCTGATCTTCTGAAACGGATTGTAGACCTCCCGCTGCGGCGGTCCCGCAGTGGACGTTGGGAACAGCGAACTTTCAGAGGGGCAACCCACCTGCTTGATTCGTGCAGGTTATAAATGGGTGCACACGGCTTCAGCGGGGATTTTTTTTGCTTTTTTTTACTCTTTTTGGCTGTTCATAAACTTTTCACTTGAAAGTACGAGAAAAACGCGCTATAATTAACTGCGATTGGTCCCGACCCTTCGGGGCAAGCATTTTTTGAGAGGATTGGTGAACAAATGAGCGCATCCAAAAAAAAGCGCAAGAATCTCGATGAGCAGGGGCTCTCCCCAAAGGCCATCGAAGCAAGGAAAAAAAAGGAGCAGCAAAACCGTACCATTCGCACCGCCCTTTCCGTTGTCCTGACAATCGCCGTTCTGGCGGCAATCGTAACTTTGGTCGTCAGCTATGCAAACAAAGAGTTGAACACCCCCAACTATGACGTTTCCGCAGCCGTCGCCACCATCGGAGACGAAAAGATCTCTGTTCCGGTCTACAACTTCTTCTTCCATGAGGTTGCCTCCCAGCACGCTTCTCAGTTTGCCAGCGGCACGCCTCTGTCTCAGCAGCAAGACGGCGAAAAGACGATGGAAGACACCATGAAGGAAAACACCAAAACGTTTTTGCAGGAAGTCTACAATCTCTATATTGCCGCCGAGGCCGACAGCAGCTTCTCCCTGTCCGACGAGGAAAAGAAGAGCATCGACAACACAGTCAGCTCCATGAAGACCACGGCCGTCAACAGCGGTTTTTCCAACCTCAACAGCTATCTGCGGACCAACTTCGGCGCAGGCTGCGATGAGGATTCCTATCGGAAGTTCCTGACCATACGCACGATTGCCAGCAGCTATTCTGAAAAGCTCAACAGCGATTTTGCTCCCAGCCAGGAGGAGTTGGAAAAGGAATACAAGGAGGATCCCTCCGCCTACGATCTGGTCCGATTCACCTATGCCACTTCTGCCGCAGAATCCACTGTGGTTCCTGCCTCCGACACCGACAAGAGCACAGAAGACGCCACCGACGCCACCGGGACGGCTTCCCTCACTGCTGCATCAGATGCCACAAGCGTTCCCACCGAAACCATTTATACCGACTCTGCAAAAGCCGCAGCCCGGGAGACCGCCGAGGGCTACCTGAAGGATATGCCCGACAGCGCCGTAACCGTCAGCTACAACAAGTCCATTCTTGAGCTGCTCATGTCCTCCGAGGCCGCCCAGTGGCTCTATGACGAAGGCCGCAAGCAGGGCGACACCAAAGTGTTTGCCGCCGGCGAGGATGAGACCTTCTTTTATGCCATTCGCTTTGAAGAGAGAGATACAAACGACTATAAGCCCGTCAATGCCAACATCATTTCCATCACCAGAAGCAACTCTGAATCCGAAGAGGAGCCTGCAGAAGGCGAAAAGACCCCTGAGGAAAAGTTCGAGGCTCTGAAGGCCGCTGTTAAGGAAGGCATGACAGACGAGGAGTTTGTCACTGCAGTCACCGAGCTCGGCTTCACCAACGTCCAGCCCAGCTCCGTGACCAAGACCTACTCCAACGATCAGATTCGGGATTATCTGTTCGATGCCAAGCGCAAGGCCGGCGACCTCACCACCATCGAGACAGACGGCAGCTATTACGTCGTTCGTTACGCCTCTGCCGCCGAGGAAAACTACCGGGATACACTGCTGAAAAACAGCATGTTGAACAAAAAATTCGATGAAATCACCTCCGCCAAAACCGTCGAGATCGTCGAGGACATGATGAAATATGCCCACACAGATCTGACCTTCTGAGGCAGCCCGCAGAACGCTGCGCCTGCACCGGACGCAAGTTTTTATCCGCTTTT
>JAGAEW010000004.1 GCA_017612935.1 Oscillospiraceae bacterium | reverse complement strand
CCTGCTATATGCAAATCACGAATGGTTTGCTCAGGAACAAAACCTCCTGCACGGAATGGATGAAGCCGGCAGATATGTGGATACGCCGGATGTGAGCTGGAAGGGTGAGGAGCTGTCCTGCGGTTGGTGGAAAGCAAACCAGATCAACCGCGGCATTCCCTATTGCTGGGGGAAGGCTTCCACTCTGGAGGAATTCGATCGGGGAATTGCTCTGGGGAAATATGCCGGAAATGTACCGGAGGATACCTCCAGAAAGGGAAGTCATCAATGTGTCGGGGTCGATTGCTCCGGTCTGGTGACAGTTTGTTGGGGATTGCCGGAGAAGATCCGGGCCAGGGATATTCCCGGGATTGCCGTGCCCATACAGTTTGAAGAGCTGCAGCCGGGGGATGTGCTGGCGATTGCCTCTCATGTGATGCTGTTTCAGGCTTTTTTGGATGGGGAAAAACAGAGGCTGCGCATCATCGACGCCACAAGAAGCACGGGAAAAGTTTCCCGGCGGGAGTTTTGTCTGGAGGATCTGGTTTCCCAGGGCTTTGCGGCGTATCGGAAGCGTTGAAACAAAGGATCTCATAGGGAAAATCATTGAAATCAGAAAAAACGATGCATGAGGGAGCGTATGAATCAAACAAAGTGGAATGAGCTGTTTCGCGCTTTTTATCAGAATCAATGTGATTCTGACTGCGCCGTTTCAGTATTCTACAGAACAAAAGCACGAAACGGATATATCAGCTCCTGGGACAACTTGTGGGAGCACTTCGGCTGCGAGTTTGAGAACTGGAAGCATCTGGAATGGCTCCAAATTGAACTGACGGACGAAAACCGAGGCTTCGTGACCGACACGCTGAAGCAGATTCATGTGCCGGGAGAAATTCAGAGGAATTTCGTGTTTGTATATGCCTGCAGGCAGGATTGCGATTATCTCTGGTTCGCGGGGTCGCGCACCGGTGCGCCATGTTTGCGGAGCCAACAGCCCGTCCGGAAAGGCGCTCTGATCTGCCGTCCATCGCACCGGGCAAACAGAAATTTGATGCTGAACGGCCTATGCCGCAGTTTGAAATCCGCAACAAATAATAGAGAGGGATGAAGAAAGATATGATTATGCCAAAAGAATGTATTCCGGGTGGGGGCGTTCAGAACGCACTCAGGGAAGCCGGCTTCGATTATGAGAACTGCCTTGTCAATCTCTCCAATTCCGTCCTCAAGAACTTCGGTGCGGAAGCGACTGCGAACACGCTTCCGATTGCAGATGCATATCTTGCGAAGGGCTACCGGAACGTCGTTGTGATTCTGCTCGATGCTCTGGGGCTTTCCGCCCTCGAAACACATCTCGATCAGGAGGGCTTCTTCCGCTCTCATCTCAAGCATAGGTATTCCTCCGTGTATCCTCCGACGACGGTGGCGGCGACGGTATCCTTTCTAAGCGGGCTCTATCCGAACGAGCATGGCTGGCTTGGTTGGGATATGTACTTTCCGGAGCTTGACAAGAACGTCACCGTGTTCTGGAATCAAGAGCAGTTGGCGGAAAAAGAGGACGCAAGGCCCGCGATTGATCAAGCTGGGAAGAATCCAATTTGGACTCCAGACAGCCTGCAAGAAGTGAAGAAGGCTGCTGACTTTGACGTTGCATCCACACATCTTCCATACACAAACATCATAGAGAAAATCAATGCGGCCCATGGCGACGCCTGCGCATATGCTGCTATGCCGTATCTGGATCCCTATCCGGATACCCTTGATAAGGTACTTGAGCGCGTCAAAACACTCTGCCATGAGCCCGGAAAAAAGTTCATTTATTCCTATTGGAACGAGCCCGACGCAACGATGCACCGCAGCGGGACGACAAGCGATGAAACCCACGAGATGCTTGTCTCAATCGAGAAAAAAGTGAAGGAGGCAGTATCGACGCTATCTGATACGTTGGTATTCATTACTGCCGATCACGGTCATATTGACAGCCGGAATCTCTGTATTCTGGAGGCTCCGGAAGTGATGAACTGTCTTGTAAGAATGCCATCCATTGAACCGCGCACGCTGAATTTCTTCGTCAGGGCTGAGTGTATTGAGGGCTTTCCGGAGCTTTTCCGGAGGAAGTTCGGAAAGGACTTTCTTCTGTTGACGAAGGAAGAAGTGCTTACGGGAAAACTGTTTGGACCGGGACAAGACCGCGAAGGGCTGCGGGATCGGATCGGGGACTTTGTTGCGCTGGCAATTTCGAACGCCTCAATTTTCACCACGCATTACGCAGCCCAGAAAACGACGGGGGTACATGCCGGACTTACTGCTGAAGAAGCAGGCATTCCGCTGATTGTT
The DNA here is from genome assembly GCA_017612935.1 of Oscillospiraceae bacterium. GTDB lineage: Bacteria > Bacillota > Clostridia > Oscillospirales > Oscillospiraceae > JAFRPC01. The sequence continues at coordinate 11,172 of JAGAEW010000004.1, read as the reverse complement.
GTAGAAACTTAGCGTCTTCAAACCGCAGCCTGAAAGCTGCAAAAACCGCTGAAAGGATTGTGATTGCAGTGAAAATAAGAAAACGAATCGAGACAATCCTTGCCTTCGGCCTGCTGGCCCTTGTGCTGGTCGGCAGTGGAATTCTGACAGTTTTGGACCGTAAAGGGGACGTGTATCCCACGGACAAGCACAAAATCCGTCTGTACGGAGAGGCCCACGGTTCGGAGTTATACTATGGGATTGAATTTCATCAGTGGCAGGCGTATTATGACCAGGGATACCGGAATCTGTTTTTGGAAATTCCCTATTACAGCGCCGCCTTCCTGAATCTGTGGATGCAGGCGGATCAAGACGAGATCCTCAACCAACTGTATGCGGAGCTTCGGGGAACCCAGTCGGGGGTTCAACCCTATTACGCCTTTCTGAAAAAAATCAAGGCCAATTGCCCCGAGACGGTGTTCTACGGGACAGATGTGGGCCACCAGAACCAGACCACCGGCGCCAGGTATCTGGCCTATTTGGAGGCAAGCGGGCAGCGGCTCTCCGTGGCCTATCAGAAAACTCTGGCCTGCATCCGGCAGGGGGAGGAATATCGCGCAGACGATGCCGGCAATACGGGCCTGTCTGCGGTCAGGGAAGGCTATCTGGTGAAGAATTTCATTGAGAGCTATGATGAGGTGGGCGGAAATGTGATGGGCATTTACGGGAGCTACCACACGGAGCTGCAGAATCCGGAGCGGATGGCGGGTCAGCTCCGGGCCTACTACGGCGACATCATCAGCAGCCTTCGTATCAGTACGATCGCCTTCGGGCGGCGCAGCCCCTATCAGCTTGGGCTGTCCGCTACAGGCATTGTGTTTCTGCTGATGCTCCTGCTTCCCAAGCTGCTCCGGGCCGGAGGCAGACAGCCCCGGGGATACCGGGAAGATGGCGTTTATGAGAACTGGCTGTTGCGGCGCTTCGAGCGGGCGGGCCAATTCGCGCTCAGCAGCCTGCTGCCGTTTTTCGTTGCCACGGAGCCCCGCATCAAAAAACTTCCGGAGGGCGTTTTCTTTGAATATAAGATCCTGCTGTGGGGAACGGCCTTCTTCCTGATGTTCCTCTATGAAGGCCATTGGCTGCGATATTTCTTCAGCCGTAGAACCGTAGCGGATTTCTACCGCAGCTTTGCCGGCTTCCCGCTGGCGGGGGCGACGCTCCCCGTGCTTGCCCTGTTCCTGTTGAGCCTGTATTCCTGCAACCTGCTGCTGCTTGCGGCCTCCCTCATCTTTGGGGTCGGTCACATCGGCATTCATTTGCAGCATTACCGGGCCATGAAGCCCGCTGTGCCGCAAACAAAGGAGAAATAGAACGATTCATATGATCCGAGAGAGAAGCGCCTATCCTCCAGGATCTATTGTTGGGACAATGTAGAAGTTTTAGGAGTTAAATACGAGGAAGATGCAGAATGAAGCGAATTCGAAACTATTTGAAACAAGAGCCGATGCTGGGTCTCTCCCTGTTGGCGGCGGGGGTGGCGATGCTGATTACCCCGCCCACGACGGCGCTGCTGGGGCAGATTGACTGGCGCACCCTGGGAACCCTGCTGATGATGCTCTGCGTGCTGGAGGGCTTCAAGCAGGAAAATGTCCTGCGGCCTCTGGTGCGGCTGGCGGGAGGACTGAGGCGTATGACGAGCCTTTCCCTCTTCCTGATCTTTGGGGTGTTTTTTACGTCCATGTTTGTCACCAACGACGTCTCGCTGATTATCTTTGTCCCTCTGACGATTTTGCTATTCCGAAGCGGCGGCAAGGAACGCTATATTCTGCCGGTGATTTCCATGGAAAACATCGCCGCCATTCGGGGCAGTCTGCTGATGCCCTTCGGCAGCCCCCAGAATCTCTTTTTGTACGGGAAGGCCGGGGTCAGCGTCTGGCATTTTATGCTGCATATGCTGCCCCTGTGTGTCCTGTCGGCCCTGCTGCTGGTGGGCTTTGTCTTTTTCCTCTACCGGAAGGACCTGCGGGAGGAAATTTCCGCCGCCGGAGCGGAGAGCGTCTGGGCGCCGGAGCGTAAAAAACAGCGAATCTGCTATGCCCTGCTCTTTGCGTTGATCCTGCTGGTCATCGTCACCCGAAGCCCCGATTGGTATCTCGCGGTGGCGCTGGTGCTGGGGACGATTCTGGCAGTGGACCCGAGGCTTTTCCGGAAGGTGGACTTTGTGCTGCTGGTGACCTTTCTCTGCTTCTTTGTCTTTTCCTCCTCCATCGCCGCCAACGGGAGAATTGCCGGGATTCTCAAAAGGGCGGTGGCAGGCTGCGAATACTGGTGGGCCATCGGCCTGAGCCAGGTGATCTCCAACGTCCCGGCCTCCATCGTCCTGTACCCCTTTACAGAGAACTTTGCCGGCCTGATCTACGGCGCGGACACGGCGGGGCTCTGCTCGCTGATCGGTTCTCTGGCCTCGGTCATCAATTACCGCATCTACGTCCGGGAGTACCCGGGGCAGGGAAGACAGTTTATCAAGACCTTTACACTGGTGAGCTGGGCCTTCTTCGTGCTCGTGGTCATTCCCGGGCTGCTGCTGTCCCGCTGGTCCTTCTTCTGAGGCGGGAGGCTGCCGCAAGCTTGGCCCGGACAAACGACGCAGCATCGAAGTTCAAACCGGGCTGCGTCTGAAAAACGCTCAATGTCCGGGACAGATTCTTTGGAGGCGTCATGCGCTGCTTCCATAAGCGATTTGAAAAATCGTCCTGCCGCAGGAGATGTGGTGTGACAGCTTTCCCCGGAAGCTGCCCGGGTCTGCCCCCCATTTGGGGATGCAGAATTGAATGATGGTAATAGTATCAAAAACGGCCCGGAGCACTGATCCGAGCCGTTTTTGACGCATATTACATGAGGGTTTCACCGCAGGAGCGTTTTCTATCCTCATAGAAGTTTGCCATAGAGGCATGGAAATAGGGGGGGACCCAAAGCGTGCCGATGCCGCAGGCCAGAAGGCCCAGCAGCGCCCACCCGACAAAGCTGAACTCCAGACAGAAGCACTTCCAGCGGGCTCCCTCCATCAACTGGGTGGAATGATCCAGGCATTCCTTCCAGGAGAACTCCGGGTGGTCTACCAAGACATAGTAGCACAAACAATAGCTGTAGGCCTTCTTAATGCCGAAGTAGAGGCCTGCAATGGGGATCAGGAACCACAGGCCAATCAGCAAGCTCCTCATCAAATTGTTACCACACAAACGACCACAGTCCTGTCCAGGCAGGCTTCAGGGCAGGCGCAAGCGCGGCAGGTTCCGGATGATCAGACGGTGTTTCAAATCGTTTCAGCGTATTATGTTATGTGTTCCGATGTTCCGCGTCCCGGGTGATCCACCAGGTGAAAAGGGAACCGGCGAAGTTGCCCAGTACCGCCAGGGGCAGGGACCAGTGCCAGCTTCGGGCCACGCCGAGGGTGATCACGTTGGCGATGCAGTGCTGGAAGCCGCAGAAGATAAAGAGCGGGATGCCGAAGAGAATGCCCAGGGCCGTTCCCTTCCGATAGAGCAGCACGGCTACATACATCACCACACCGCACAGGCAGGCCCGAATCAGAAAGGGAAAGGAGAGCGTCCAGGCTGCCAGCTTTGCCTGGGCGGGAGGGACGAGGCCGGGGTCCGCAACGGAAAACAGCCAGCCAAAGCTCCAGCCCGCCGCCAGATTCCCCAACAGAATCAGCATCAGATCCGACAGGGGGATGGAATCCGCCAGCCAGAAGCCGCATTTTCCGGTGAACAGGTTCTGTCCCATATAGCAGACCCCCAGCAGACCCAGGGCAAAGAGAAAGGGGCCGAGGGGTTCGCCAAGCTTCAACAGAGCGTAGTCACCGAGGGCAATCAACAGCGCTGCCCCAACGCTTTTTCGCAGCAGTTCGAATTGAGTTGTCTTCATGGCGCTTTGTTTCCTTTCATGTCTCAGCTTAATCGTGTTTCAGCGCTCTGCGGAGCAGCCAGAGGGCGAAGATAGCTGCCAGACCCTCTCCGGCGGGCAGGGCGGAGGCAAGACCGATTTCTCCGAAGAGGCCGTCCAGCAGGAACATCAGGGGGATGTAAATGCCCAGCTCCCGGACACAGGCATGGAGCATGGTATAGCGGCCGTTGCCGATCGCCTGCAGACTGAAGGAGGCGTGGTAGTTGACGAGCTGCGCCGGCGCTGCCAGACAGCGAACCCGCAGGCAGCTTGTGGCCAGTACAACGGTTTTCAAGGCCTCCCCGGCGCCTTCCGACGAGGTGCTGAGGAAAAGATTGGTCACAGGTCTGGCGAAGAGCTCCAGCAGCAGAATACTGATGCCGGAGACCAGCAGGCCATAGTACCTGGCCGTACGGACCGCCGCACGCATGCGCAGCCGGTTCCCGGCGGCATAGTTGTAGGCCACAATGGGCATCATACCCTGACAAATGCCGATGTTCACGGCATTGGGAATGCGCTCGACCTTCATCACAATGCCGAAGGCAGCCAGCACCAGATCGTCGTGGGCGGCAGCCAGCACGTTGACGCAGACGCTGGCCACATCGAAGAGCCCCGTGAGCACCGCCGAGGGCACGCCCACGGCGTAGAGAGCCCGGCGGTTTTCCCGCTCAATGCCCCGGGCCAGTCCCAAACGCAGGGTCAGCGGCGCGGTGGCAGAGGCCCGGTGGAAGGCCAGCAGCAGATAGCCGCAGGAAAAGACGTTGGAAATCAGGGTCGCCAGAGCCGCCCCCTGCACCTCCTGCCCCCGGGGCAGAATCACGAACATGAACAGCGGATCCAGCAGCATATTGAGTACGCCGCCCATGGACAGGCCAAAGCTGGCCCTGGCGGAGTAGCCTGTGTTCCGCAGCAGATGGGACAGGGTCAGGGCCAGAACCGTGGGGGTGGAGCCGATCACGATCACATAAAGGGTATACTGCCGGGCAAAGTCCACTGTGGCGTCGGAGGCTCCCAGCAGGCGAAGCAGGGGGTTCATACACAGGCCCACCAACAGGGAATAGCTCAAGCCGATGAGAATTGCGCCGCGGACAGCATAGGCGCTGACCTGTCTGCCCGCCTCAGTCCGTTTTTGCCCCATCAGGCGGGCAATCAGGCTGCCGCCGCCTACGCCGAAGAGGTTGGCAAAGGCCACATTCAGCAGGGTCAGCGTCAGGGTGACGGTGGTGGCTCCCACCATGTAGGAGTTTCCGGTGCGCCCGATGAAAAAGGCGTCTACCATATTGTAAATCAGGTTTATGAGCTGACTGATAATGGTGGGAATCCCCATGATCGCCAGGGCGCGGGGAATGGAAACATGCTCAAAGAGCTCGGTCTTGGAAAGCTTGGAGGTTTGCATGACGATATTCCTTCTTCTGTCAATTTTCAATAGGTTTCAAGTATAGCACAGTTCGACAGAAAATGGAAGAGGCTGAAGCGGACAAATTGTCCAGCCCGACAGGCGTAAAAGATTTAACAGATGGAAACCTTGCATTTTTTGGGGGAAAATGATATAATAACGTGAATTACTGTGGACTGCTGTCCTCTCCCCTTCGGAGGTATACGATATGGAACGAAAAACCCCGCTGATCTCTCAGGAAGCGCTGCGGCAGCAGGAGGAAATCAGCGACTATCTCAAGCTCTGGTGGCAAAATCAGGGCATTACACCCGTGGCCTATGTGGAAACCTACGGCTGCCAGCAGAACGAAGCGGATTCGGAGCAGATCCGGGGCATTCTGGAGCGCTGCGGCTACGGTCTCACCGATACTGCCGAGGGCGCGGATCTGGTCGTCATCAATACCTGCGCCATTCGGGAGCATGCCGCCCAGCGTGTTTTCGGCAACGTGGGGGCTCTGGTACACACCAAGCGCCGCCACCCGGGGCAGAAGATTTTTGTCTGCGGCTGCATGATGGGCCAGCCGGAAATCTCCGCCCGGATGAAAAATTCCTATGCCCATGTGGACGGCATCTTCTCGCCTCACCACCTGTGGCAGCTGCCGGAGCATCTCTACCGGGTCCTGATCCGGCACAAAAAGGCCTGGGCGGTGGAGGACTCCGCCGGGGCCATTGCCGAGGGCCTGCCGCTGGTGCGGACCAATCGGCTTAAGGCCTGGGTCTCCATTATGTACGGCTGCAACAATTTCTGCACCTACTGCATTGTTCCCTATGTCCGGGGACGGGAGCGCAGCCGTCTGCCGGAGGACATTCTGGCGGAGTGCCGTGAGCTGATTGCCCAGGGCTACCGGGAGCTGACCCTGCTGGGGCAGAACGTCAATTCCTACGGCAAGGATCTGGGCCTGGGGCTGGACTTTGCGGATCTGCTGGGGCAGATTGCGGAGCTGGAGGGGGACTTCGTCCTGCGCTTTATGACCTCCCATCCCCGGGACGCCAGTCACAAGCTCTTTGACGTCATGGCCTCCCACGACAAGATTGCAAAGCAGTTCCATCTGCCCTTCCAGTCCGGCAATGACCGGATTTTGAAGGAGATGAACCGGCACTACAACCGGGCGCAGTATCTGGAGTTGATTGAATACGGCCGCAGCCTCATGCCGGAGATCGTTTTTACTTCCGATGTGATCGTGGGCTTCCCCGGAGAAACAGAGGCCGAGTTTGAGGACACCCTTTCCCTGATTGAGCGGGTGCGCTTCGACGCGCTGTTCACCTTCATCTATTCCCCCCGGCCCGGGACCCCGGCCGCCAAGCTGCCGGACCCCACGCCGAAGGAGGAGAAAAACCGCCGGTTCGACCGGCTTCTGGCGGTGCAAAACGGCATTTCCGAGGAAAAGCACCGCGCCTATGTGGGCAAAAGCTTCCGGGCCCTGGTGGACGGAAGGGACGGCGACAGGCTCACCGCCCGCACCGACGGCGGCAGGCTGGTCCGTTTCGAGGGGGATGACAGCCTGATGGGTCAGTTCGTGGAGCTAACTGTCACCGACAGCACAACCTGGTCCCTGGTGGGGCAGATTTCAGGGGACGGTGCAGGCCGTAGGGATTAGACCTCCCGACAGCAGGAAAACACGGGCACAGGACAAGGGCCGCAGCGGCGCCCACCGTTTGTCCACTGCACCCGCAGCGGCACACGCCGGTGCGCCATGTCTGCGAAGCAAACAATCGCCCGCCGCTTCCCCTGCTTTTGTAATTTGAACGATTAAATCGGAGGAATGAGCCTTGCAACGTAAGCTTTTTACAATCGCTGCCTTCGTGAATATCGGAATTGGGCTGCTTGGGGTGTTGACCTTTTTCATTCTGGCCTTTTCCGAGCAAATCCGCGGTGGCGAGCCCCTGAGCAAGTGGATTCCCGCTCTGGCGGTGGCTGTTTTATGTGTAATCAGCGGCAGTCTTCTGCTGCGATTCAGAAAAAAACTGTAGCGGAATTCGCATCCCATATCACAGACAATCGGAGGAATCGAGATGGCGGAACTCACCCCCATGATGAAGCAATATCAGGAAATCCACGCCCAGCACCCGGACTGCCTGCTGTTTTTCCGGCTGGGGGACTTCTATGAAATGTTCGACGAAGACGCCCGGATTGCCGCCCGGGAGCTGGATCTGACCCTGACCTCCCGGGACCGGGGCAAGGCCGAGGAGGAGCGCACCCCCATGTGCGGCGTGCCCTTCCATTCCGCTGAGGGCTATATTGCCCGGCTGGTGAGCAAGGGCTATAAGGTTGCAATCTGTGAGCAGATGGAGGACCCTGCCCTGGCAAAGGGACTGGTGGAGCGGGACATTATCCGCATCATCACCCCCGCCACCGTGGTGGAGAGCTCCATGCTGGAGGAGGGCAGCAACAACTATTACGCCTCCCTGTACCGGAGCTCCGAGGGGATCGGGATTGCCCTCATTGACATATCCACCGGTGAGGCCTGCGCCACGCTGGCAGACGGGGCTGACGCCCGGGACAAGGCCTTCAACGAGCTGGGCCGCTTTGAGCCCCGGGAGCTGATGGTGGATGAAGAGCTGGCCGTAGGCAAGGGCTTTGCCATGGACGTCCAGCTCCGCCTGCGCTGTCCCGTGAACGTGGGCAAGCGCCATTTATATGAAGACGAAGCCGTGGACGCTGTCCTGGCCGATCAGTTTCGGGAGCAGGATCTCTCTGCTCTGCCGCTGCCCACCCGGCGGGCGCTGGGGGCTTTGATTCAAACCCTGCGGGAGCTGCAAAAGGGCGAGCTGCGTCATGTACACCATGTGGAATACTATCTCTCCGGCCGGTATCTGGAGCTGGATCTCACCGCCCGCCGGAATTTGGAGCTGACCCAGACCCTCCGGGGCAAGGACAAAAAGGGCAGCCTGCTCTGGGTCATGGATCGAACCGGGACCGCCATGGGCTCCCGGATGCTCCGGGCCTGGATGGAGAAGCCTCTGCGCAACCCCAATGAGATACAACAGCGCCTCGAAGCGGTGAAGGAGCTGAAAGAGAGCACCCTGCCCCGGCAGGAGCTGCTGCGGACGCTGAAAAGCGTCACTGATTTAGAGCGGGTTACAGCCCGCATTGTCACCGGCGTCGCCAACGCCCGGGATCTGGTGCAGCTCAGTCAGGGCTGCGCCGGGCTGCCCGCCCTCAAGGCCCTGCTGGGGGACTTTCATTCCTCTCTGCTGGCGGTGATTGCCGGGGAGCTGGACGATTTGAAGGACCTGCGGGAGGCGGTGGATGCCGCCATTGCCGACGAGCCTCCTTTTTCTCTGCGGGAGGGAGGGATTATCCGTCCCGGCTTCCACAAGGAGGTGGACCGGCTGCGGGATATCATGTCCGGCGGCAAGGGAACCCTGAGCCAAATTGAGGCGGAGGAAAAGGAAAAAACCGGCATCAAAAATCTCAGAGTGGGTTACAATCGGGTCTTTGGTTACTACATCGAGGTGGCCAAGGGCCAGGTAGGACTGGTTCCCGACAACTATATCCGCAAGCAGACCCTCACCAACGGCGAGCGCTACATCACCCAGGAGCTCAAGGAGTTGGAGAACACCATTCTCGGCGCCAAGGATCGGGTCAACGCTCTGGAATACGAGCTTTTCACCGCCCTGCGGGATCATCTTTCCGCCAACACACCCCGCATTCAGCAGGCCTCCCGGGCCATTGCCGCGGCGGACGTTCTGAGCTGTCTGGCGGAGCTGGCGGTTCAAAATAACTACTGTATGCCGGAGGTGGATCTGTCCTCCTCCGTCGAAATCACCGACGGGCGGCATCCTGTGGTGGAGAAGACCCTCAGCGACGCCCTGTTTGTTCCAAATGACACCAATATGGACGGCAAGCGGGAGCGGGTTGCCGTGATCACCGGGCCCAATATGGCGGGCAAGTCCACCTATATGCGACAGGTGGCTCTGATTGTGCTGATGGCCCAGATGGGCAGCTTTGTCCCCGCCGCCTCAGCCCGCATCGGCGTGGTGGACAAGATTTTCACCCGCATCGGCGCCTCTGACGATCTCTCCGCCGGGCAGTCCACCTTTCTGGTGGAAATGTCGGAGATGGCGGAGATCCTCAAAAACGCCACTCCCCGCAGCCTGCTGATTTTGGACGAAATCGGCAGAGGCACTGCCACCTACGACGGCATGGCCATTGCACAGGCGGTGCTGGAGCATGTGGCGGATCCCTTGAAGCTGGGCTGCAAGACCCTGTTTGCTACCCACTACCACGAGCTGACAAGTCTGGCGCAGACCCGCCCGGAGATTCACAACTACAACATCTGCGTCAAGCGCCGCAAGGACGACATCGTTTTCCTGCGAAAGATTGTCCCCGGCGTTGCCGACGGCAGCTACGGCGTAGAGGTGGCAAAGCTGGCGGGAATGCCCGCCAGGGTTGTCAAGCGGGCCAGAGAGATTCTGGCGGATTTGGAGGAAAAGGGCCCCAGCCGTATCATTGTCCCCGTGCAGGTGCCCCCCCGGGCAGTCGGCGCGGCGGAAGCGGCCCTGCCTCTGGGCCAGATGGCTCTGGCGGACCCGGTTGCCGAGGAGCTGAAGCAGCGCGTGGAGGCTCTCACTGTGGAAACGATGACGCCGATCGAGGCGCTGAATGCTCTGTATGAGCTGAGGAAACTTCTGTAGCGGCACAATCCGAATTGACGTCAACTGTTCCGGAGGTGTTCTATGCCAAAAATTATACAGCTCGATCCTCATCTTGCCAATCTGATTGCCGCGGGTGAGGTCGTGGAGCGGCCGGCCTCCGTGGTAAAGGAGCTGGTGGAAAATTCCATTGACGCCGGGGCGAAATCCGTCACGGTGGAGCTCCAAAACGGCGGCATGACCTTTCTGCGGGTCAGCGACGACGGCTGCGGCATGAGCCGGGAGGATGCAAAGACTGCCTTCCTGCGCCACGCCACCTCCAAGATTCGCAGCGGTGCGGATCTGGAGGCCATTGGGACTCTGGGCTTCCGGGGGGAGGCGCTGGCGGCCACTGCCGCCGTGAGCCGGGTGGAGCTTCTGACCCGCAGCGCCGAGGACTTAGAGGGCACGCACCTGCGCTTGGAGGGGGGCAAGCTCATCTCCTGTGAGGCGGCAGGCTGCCCTGTGGGAACCACCATCGTCGTGCGGGATCTGTTCTTCAACACGCCGGCCCGAATGAAGTTTATGAAGCGGGATTCCGTGGAGGGCTCCGCCGCGGCTGCGGCCGTGCAGAAGCAGGCTCTGGCCCATCCGGAGCTGGCCTTCCGTCTGCTCAAGGACGGAGAATCCCAGCTCCAGACCCCCGGTGACGGGGAGCTGCTGTCCGCCATCTATGCGGTGCTGGGCCGTCAGGCGGCCCTGGAAATGGTTCCTGTAGACAGCAAATGGGAATCTCTGGGGCTGAAGGGCTACGTTTCCAAGCCCACCGCCACCCGGGGGACCCGGAGCAATCAGATTTTTTTTGTCAACCACCGCTATATTCGTTCCAAAACCATTACCGCAGCGCTGGAGGAGGCCTACCGCAATCAGCTAATGACCGGACGCTTTCCCTCCTGTGTGCTGAATCTCTCCACGCTCCTGTCCGCCGTGGATGTAAACGTCCACCCCGCCAAAACCGAGGTCAAGTTTCTCAACGAGCGGGAGATCTTCGATTGTGTCCACTACGGTGTGCTGGGGGCCTTGAACCGCACCCCGGGACAAGTTCCCTTTGTGTTGGGTAAGGGGCAGGAGCGGGAAGCGCAGACTGCCGGCAGCGGCCCCGCCGTCGAGACGGCGCAGGCCGCTCCACAGCCCCCGCTTTCATCTCTGGCGGAGCAGCGGGGAGCGCCCCGCGCCGGG
>JAGAEW010000165.1 GCA_017612935.1 Oscillospiraceae bacterium | reverse complement strand
CCGTCCTTGTGGCTCCGCTCGTAGCCGTGGGAGGCGTAGACGCCGGGGCCGATCAGGCCGTGGCGGATGTCCCAGCCTGCCTGGAGCGTGGATTCCACATCAGAGCCGTAGCTCGGGTAGATATCCACCGCGTATTTGGCCTCTCTGGCCTTGGCGGCAGAAATCAGCTTTTTCACAACCTCATAGCTGTAGGGACCGCCGCTGTCCTTGGCGCAGATGGAGACCTCGCGCTCAGTACACTGCAGGCCGTCGCCCACGCAGCCCATGTCCACGGAAATCGCCTCGGTCACGCCCGCAGGAACAGAACCCGCCCCGCCGTGGCCGACCTCTTCATAGACGGTAAAGTGCAGCCAGATCCGGCGTTCGGGCGTAATGCCCTCGTCCTTGAGATACTTTGCCAGACTGATCAGAATGCCGGCGGAGAGCTTGTCATCCAGAAAACGGCTCTTGATATAGCCCTTTTCCGTGACGGTAGTACGAGGGTTGAAGCAGACAATATCGCCCACGTCAATGCCCAGGGCCTTGGCTTCGTCGGCGGAGAAGACCAGCTCATCGAGAACGACCTCGCAGTTGTCGTAGCTCGGCGTTGTGGTGCGCAAATTGGCGTTGACATGTGCGGAAGCATTGCAGAGCTGGAAGGTACCCTCATAGCTTCCGTTGAACTTGGTGATAACCCGGCAGGTCTCGGTGCTCACCATAACAGGAGGCAAGCCGCCAAGGGGCGAAACACGAAGCCGCCCGTTGCCCTTGACCTCCGCTACCATTGCGCCAAGAGTGTCGCAGTGGGCCTCCAGCAGCAGACCGTCGTCCGCATTTTTCCCGCCCAGATCGACCAGAATGCCGCCCTTGGTGGTATGGACAGGCGCATAGCCCAGTTCCCGGAAAAGCTGCAGCATATGCTGCTCCGCCGCAGCGGTACAGCCCGTGGGGCTGTCGATCGCCAGCAGGCGCATGGCCTGCTCTACAGCGTAATCTGTGTAGATTTTATAGTCTTGCATGGATCTGTCTCCTTTGCAAATATGATGCCTTCATTATAGCACAGCGCAGAGAAAATAACAACATAAAACATGTTCCGACAGTGCTCAGCAGAACTAACAAAAAGAAAGTCGCCAATTTGGGCAAAAAATCGAAAGGAAACCGTTGCAATCCCCGGAAAAACAGGTATAATAGAAATGGATTTCTATACACTTCCACCCGTGGGCATTCATGAAAATGCCCGCAGAATCTGGAGGAATCAATTATGAACGACAAAATTCAGCATATGGTGGATTCGTTCCACCGCGGTGATAATATCCGGGCCTATGAGCTGCTGGGCTGTCACCGGGAAAACCGGGACGGCACGGACGGTTGGGTGTTCCGGGTCTGGGCTCCAAACGCCCGGTATGTCAGCGTAATCGGTGATTTTAACTTCTGGAACAAAGGCGACCTGCCCATGGAAAAAATCTCCCAGGGGGTCTGGGAGGTCTTTTCCAAATGGGCCCGCGAGGGAAGCACTTACAAGTTTTTTGTAGTCGGCGCAGACGGCCGGGAGGTGGACAAGACCGACCCCTACGGTTTTTTCACGACCTACAGACCGGACAACTGCTCCATTGTCTGTGACCTGAGCCATTACAAGTGGCACGACGGGCTTTACCTCGCCAACCAAAAACGGCGAAACATTCTCAAACGCCCGCTCAACATCTATGAGATGCACTTTGGCTCCTGGCGGCGCAAGGAGGGCAATGTTCCCTACGGTTACGCAGAGATTGCGGACCAGTTGATTCCCTACCTGCAGGAGATGGGATACACCCATGTGGAGCTTATGCCCATCACAGAGTACCCCTATGACGCCTCCTGGGGCTACCAAGTCACAGGCTATTATGCGCCAACCTCCCGCTACGGCGCGCCGCAGCTGCTCATGGAGCTTATCGACAGGCTCCATCAGGCAGGGATCGGCGTCATTCTGGATTGGGTTCCCGCCCACTTCCCAAAGGACCAGAACGGTCTGTTTGAATTTGACGGCTCCTGCTGCTACGAGCTGTCTGACCCGATGATGAACGAGCACCCGGACTGGACCACCCGAATCTATGACTACGGCAAGCCGGAGGTCCTCTCCTTCCTGATTTCCTGCGCGATCTTCTGGCTGGAGCTGTACCACATCGACGGCATCCGGGTGGATGCCGTGGCCTCCATGCTGTATCTGGACTACAACCGGCCCAACTATCGGCCCAACCGGAACGGCGGAAAGGAAAATCTGGAGGCGATTCGCTTCCTGCAAAAACTCAACGAGGCAGCCTTCTCCGTCAGGCACCAGCCCATCATGGTGGCAGAGGAATCCACTGCCTTCCCGCTCATCACCCGTCCCACCACCGATGGCGGCCTCGGCTTCCTCTTCAAATGGAACATGGGCTGGATGAACGACAACCTGCGCTATATGTCCAAGGACCCCATCTACCGCAAATACGCTCACGAGAATCTGACCTTCTCTTTGACCTATGCCTTCTCGGAGAACTATATTCTGCCGCTGAGCCACGACGAGGTTGTCCATGGAAAATGCTCTCTGATTCAGAAAATGCCCGGCTATTATATCGATAAATTTGCCAACCTGCGGACCTTCTTTGGCTGGCAGATGGGCCACCCCGGCAAGAAGCTGAGCTTTATGGGCAACGAGTTCGCGCAGTTCATCGAGTGGAACGAGAATCAGGCGCTGGACTG
>JAGAEW010000164.1 GCA_017612935.1 Oscillospiraceae bacterium | reverse complement strand
TCAGCTCCGCTCTGGTGGCCCGGTACATGCTCTCCAACACCTACGTCTTTGAGGCGGACCTGCTGATCCGCAACCCCGGAATCATCCGCCGGTACCACTATACCTCCGACTTCCTTGCCATCAAGAAGGAACGGACCGACGATTGGTGCTTTACCGTAAAGGACGGCATCATTACCGAGGAAAAGGTGGGCGGCGAAGGCGACAACGTCTGGCAGATGGTTGGGATTTCCTATTGGAACGAGATCGACGGTCACAAGCTGAGCCAGGACATCGCCGACGTTTACGCCTCCCCCGGCGGCAAGGAGCGCTACTGGGAGCAGGTTCCTCTGGTCTACCGAAAAAACCACTATGCCGTGGAGGTTTGCGCCTGCTGCGAGGATGATATTGTGGAGATCGACACCTTCAAGGAGCTTAAGGCAATTGATAAGACGTATGACGTATAGAAACCCGGCATCAGGCAGCAGGTGACGGAACGCCCTTCCAGCTGTTTTCTGCCTCCAGTGAGGAGAATCCATGTTCAACATCACCGTGCTTGCCATGGGCAAGCTGAAGGAAAAATTCTATATTCAGGCGGTGGAGGAATACGCCAAGCGGCTGGGAGGCTTCTGCAAATTCCAGCTGCTGGAGCTGCCGGAGTACCGGCTGCCGGAGGACCCCTCCCCTGCCCAGATCGCGGAAGGGCTGGCCCGGGAGGGCCAGCTCATCCGGGAAAAGCTCCCCAAGGGGGCCTGGTTCTGCGTCCTGACCCCCGAGGGGAAATCCCTGTCCTCCGAGGACTTCGCCCGAACCCTGGCCGAGGTCAAGGGCGCCGGGCGCTCCTCCGCCTGCTTTCTGCTGGGCTCCTCCTTTGGCATCGCCCCGGAGATCAAAGCCCTGGCGGATTTCCGGCTCTCCTTCTCCCCCATGACCTTCCCCCACCATCTGGCTCGAGTGATGCTGCTGGAGCAGATTTACCGGGCGGAGTCAATCCAGGCGGGAAGCAAGTATCACAAATAGTCGGAACACGAAGAAAGAAAACGATAACTGGCAGTTTTTCTTTCTTCGTGTTTTTTCGTTTTTATACGGTACCTGTTACGGTGAGCGTTGCCTCGCCGGGGGTAACGGTCCAGTTGCCGGTGGCGGTGTCCTGGGCGTAGACAGCCGCAGGGACGGTAATCCGGCCGGGGACGGTGTTGAACTGGCCGGTGGACTGGTTGTAGCTGTAGTCGGAGGCCAGAGTCAGGGGCTGGCCGTTCAGGGTGGCGGTAAGGTTCGACAGGATGGGGTTGAAGAGGTCCGAAACGGCAATCGCCGCGTCAACCCCGGCAGGCTCGTTGCCCATATTCTGAATCAGGAAGGTGTAGGTGAGCTGGCCGTTCTCGCCTACTGTGGCAGGCGAAAGACTCTTGATAATCGTCAGCTCCGGCCCGGTCTCCACCGTCACTGTGGCCTGGGCCGTCAGAGGCTCTGCCCGGCCCGCTCCGTTGACAGAGACGGTGTTGGTGATCTGGCTGCCCACGGCCAGCGGCGCCGCGGCAGTGAGCTCCGCCTCATAGATCAGCAGAGCGTTTCCCCCGGCTGGGATGGAAAGCCCCGTCACAGTCAGGGGCGGCCCAGCGGTCACAGCGGGCGCGGGCTGAAGCGTCCCGTTTACATAATACTGCACAGAGCCCGCCACATAGGCCAAGGGGTAGACCGTCTGGCCCCCGCCGATCTCATAGCCGCCCAGATCGTCGGTCAGGGTCTGGTTTGTCACGGCTGCGCTGCCGCTGTTCACCAGGGAAACCACAAAGGTGATGCTGTCTCCGGGGCCGTAGATTGCCCCCACCGGGGTCTTGGTCAATGTCAGGGTGGAGGTAATTTCACCCGTGACCACGTTGGAGTTGACCTGCTGGCCGTTGTAGGTCAGGGTGGCCTGATTGGTAAAGCTTGCCATTGGAAATCCTCCTTCCGCACGCGCCTGCGTGCGTTCCATCCTATGCGAAAGCTGTCGAAGCGGTGAGAACTCCCCCGCCGGGATTCTGCTCTTGACTATTTCGGGATTGTTTTATATAATGATTTTAGCCTGAAACTTGTTTGAAAAGGAGGTATTTGAATGAATAAGCGCACGATTGTCCTGTTCGCGCTGATTGCTTTGATTGTGATCGCCATGTTCCTTCCTTGGGCGTATTTGTGGGAAGACACTCACGGTCCCGGCGTCCCGAATACCTACCGCCCCCAGTTGGGCCTGTACCCGCTGGGCGCCCCCATCGGACTGCTTTTTACAAGTCTTTCCTTTGCCGCGGCGCTGGCTGCGCTGGTGCTGTCCCTTTTCAGCGCGAAACGCACTGTTTGCCGCATCCTCTGCGGTCTTCTGCTTCTGGTCTCCGCCGGGCTGTGTCTCTATGACGGCATTTCAAGCAGCTTCGAGCGCTTTACCGTGCTGACCTGGGGCATCTTCGGCGCACTGATCCTGGTAGGTGTGTGGACGCTGCTGTTCGTTGGCAAAAAATCGCGAAGACACGCATAATTCACGGGTGCTGGGGATTGTCCCCGGCACCCGTTTCCCTGTGCCTGGATTCTGCATTTTACATTCCGTCGGCGGGCAGATTGCCCGCACTGCAAAAGTGTGCGTCCCGTAGCGCACGGTGTGCGCCGCTGCCGGGTGCTTTGCGGATTGCGGGCAGCCGATACCCATAAGGGGCGGTAACCGCCCCTGCGGAGCACCCCCCCATCCCCCGCCCCCTGATGTCTTATGCCTAATGTCAAAAATATTTTTTCAAAACCACTTGACAACCGGCCCGGGCGTGATATAATACTGCTACAAGTTCATACTGCCCTTGAGGGAGTAGTACCGCGGCAGTGCCGCGGAAGCAGTTCGTCAGCACGCGGGTTCCCCCGCCGGATTGCTTTGAAACGCGAGACTCATGTTCAGGCCGCTGCCTGTGCATGGGTCGTTTTGTTTATTGTTGGAATCATGCGGGGCCGCAAATCTCCCCGCCCCGCACACATCCCACGCGGAAAATGCGTGGCAAAATGAAAGGAGTAACACCATGGAAAAGAAGCTGCACAAGTCCTCCTCCAACCGTATGCTCGCCGGTGTCTGCGGCGGCGTCGCGGAGTACCTGGACGTGGACCCCACCGTAATCCGGGTCGTCTGGGCCATCGGCTCCGCCTTTGCCGGTGCGGGCATCATCGCCTACATCGCCTGTGCCATTATCATGCCGGAGGGCTAAGCTCCTCCGATCCCGCTGTCGTCCTTCGGGCGACCGGAGCGCTCGCCTCGCCACGAGGCCCTGAGCGCTCTGAACAACAACCGCTGGGCAGGCTCATGCCCCGCCGTAAGGCGGGGCAGAGCCTCCCGCTCCGCTGTGAGGCGGAGATTGCTTGTTAATTACTGAAAGGAAGAAATAAAAAATGACCAAGCTGATTTTCGCTGTTGTTATTCTTTTGGTTGGCATTATTGCCTCTGCAAATTTCAAGTCCAAGGAAAAGAAAGCCCTGGGCTCTCTGCTCCTGGTTGTCTCCATTTTGGTTAGCGCGGGTTCCCTGGCCCTGGCCTGCTTCCAGACCGTCCCCACCGGTCACACCGGCGTGGTCACCACCTTTGGCAAGGTGGAAGACACCACCCTGGATTCCGGCGTACACTTTGTCCTGCCCTGGCAGCAGGTGGTGAAGATGGACAACCGGGTCCAGAAGGAAACCGTTGAGCTGCCCTGCTTCTCCTCCGATATTCAGGAGGTCAACCTGACCTACACCATCAACTACCAGATTAAGAAGTCCGACGCTCAGAACATCTACCGCACCATCGGCGTGGACTACTATGCTACTGTAATTCAGCCCTGCATCACCGAGTCTGTCAAGGTGGTTACAGCCCGGTACACCGCCGAGCAGCTGGTAGGCAAGCGCAACGAGCTGGCCGCTGCCATCGAGGTCGATCTGGCAGATAAGCTGCTGGCCTACAATATTGAGCTTGTCTCCACCTCCATTGAGAATATGGACTTCACCAATGCCTTCACCGACGCCGTGGAAGCCAAGCAGGTAGCCCAGCAGAACAAGCTCCGGGCCGAGACCGAGGCCGAGCAGAAGGTCATCGAGGCCAAGGCCGAAGCTGAGGTCCGCAAGGTGAACGCGGACGCCGCCGCCTACGAGCTGCTGGCCAAGGCGGAGGCCGAGGCCGAAGCCAACCGCAAGATCAGCGAGTCCCTGACCCAGGAGCTCATCAACTACACCTACGCCCAGAGCTGGAACGGTAAGCTGCCCACGGTTATGACCGGCAGCGGCGACAACAGTATGATCCCCGTGTTGGATGTAAACCAACTGCTGCCCTCCACGGAGCCCACCGAACCCGTCGAGACTCAGCCGGAAAACTAAGTCCCAGAGCCCCGCCGCCGCGGGAAACGGAACTGTAATACACGGGAGAATCCGCCATGCGGAGCATAAAACGTCACTTTCGAAAGCTGGATCGCTTTTATCGCAAGTTTATCATCGGGCTGGGTATTATGAGTCTGGCTTTTCTGTACCTCTATCTGGTCGTAGATCACAGCATCTGGATCTGCTGGTTCCTGGGCTCACTCATCTGTGAGTGACGCACTCGGAATTCTCTGTGCGGAGAAAGACTTCCGATGGTCTATGTCGTTGCGGGTTCGGCACCCGGAGCAGGTGGAGCCCAGCCAAGACGAGCTGGACAGGCGGGAGATCAGCGCGGTAATGGGGGCACTGTTTTCCCTTGGATTTTTCCTGCTCGGGCTGCTGGTCAACATTTCTTAGGACACGCGAGGCACGGTGTCCGCCCCGACGGCCCATGAAGCCCGCTGAGACCGGAGCAGATCACAGAATGAACAATACAGCGAGGAGAAAAAAATGGCAAAACTTGAAGTTACACTGAGCGGTTCCCTTGACGAGTGGGTCCGCAGAATTGAAGAAGGAATCCTACAGGGCAGCGTCTCCGCTTCGCTGGAGGATGGGAGTGATTTCATCTCCCCGGACGGTCAAACCCGGTGCTGCGTCAGAGTGTTTGAGCGCTTTAGCTGGGCGGGGAGCAACCGCGTCAGTCTGAATGTTACTCTGTTCCAAAATGAACCCGGCGTTATACTCTGTTCCGCCATTAGCTCCGGCGGCAGCCAGGCAAAATTCTTTAAGATCAATACCATCGGAGAAGAAAACTTCCTGGATTGTATGTGGAAAATCGTGGGGACATGAACCGCAGCGCACAACCTTCCCCGGTGCAGCGCGACGGTACATGAAACAGGTTAAGATTGTCGCAAAGGAAAGGAAAAATGAAACGTCTGAACAATTGTCTGTATAAGCTGGACTCTTATCAGAAATTCATCCTGATTGGCTCGTTATTGATGGTCATGATCTATACGGTTTGCTATCTTTCCGCAAACGCCCGGGAAGGGTATTTATACAACGGAAACTTTCTGGTTCATTCAAAAGAAAATGGAGCTGACGTCTACGCGCTTCGTTCAAGCAGTTTTACACAGAAGTTCACGGTCTACGCGGAAGACAAGGTCGTCATGTATCAGTACGGCCACAAGACCTTCGGGCCGTATACCAACCCCGCATCCGACAAGAGCAGCGCGAGCCTTTCTTACCCGCAGCTCGATTTCCGTATAAAAGGCGGCGTCCTTCGCGACGAAAACGGGAACGTCATTTGGGACGACGTGAATGGGACTGACGATTGGGATGCGCCCACACGTCAGGCGATCATCGACGTAGCAACCGGGAAAAATATAGTCCATCTCGGAAATTGGAGCTGCTGGGGCATCGCGGCCGCTTTATGCCTCGTGAACGTGCTGCTTGTTTATGCCGCTGCCATTTCAAGAAAACCGGGGCACGAGCCGATCTCCGCACGGAAGCTTGACGTTCTGTACGGTCGACAGCTTGTCTATTTTATCGGCGCGATTATCCGTTTCCAGAAAGGGCTGCATCTACCCTGAACACCCATTTTGCGTTCCGCCCACCCGGTTCGCTTTTACCGACGCTTTATCTGAACCCTGAACTCTGAACCCTGAACCGCAGGACGGGAAGCCCGTCCACTGCGGGTTCTGATCCCTGATTCTTGATCCCTGCAAAGCACAGCAAAAGGCCCCCGGGATTTCCCGGGGGCCTTTGCGTATCCTGCCGCTTTGCGGCAAGTTTTTAGTTGTTGCGGTAGTAGTTGATCAGGCAGCCGTCGACGATGATCTGGCGCTCGTCCTTGGTCAGGCCGCCCAGGGAGACCTTGATCTCCTTGACGGTACCGTCAGCCTTGACCACATAGGCGGAGAAGTTGTCCTTCGCCTCGAGAACCGCCTCGCGGACGCCGGGGATGAAGACGTAGTCGCCCAGCTCAAAGGCCTCGGGCTCCTCTACCAGGAAGGGAACCATGCCCCAGTTGATGCAGTTGGAGCGATAGCGCTTGGTGGCGTAGGAGCGGGCCAGGTTGGCGGAGGCGCCCATCACGCGCTGGCAGGAAGCAGCCTGCTCACGGGCAGAGCCGTCGCCGG
>JAGAEW010000163.1 GCA_017612935.1 Oscillospiraceae bacterium | reverse complement strand
TCTGGCGCAATTCCAGCCGCAAAGTTTGTCTGATTTCTATTGGGTTTTATACTGAACTCCCATAGAAACCTTGCATCTGTTTCGGCAGGAATTGTGCCATACTTCGTTGTCGTCCTTGACGGGCGGCAAGCCCGCCTGCGTCCTCCGTCTTGTCTGGCGCAATTCCTGCTCGACACATTTTTCAATCTTTCTATGGGAGTTCAGTATCAGTATAAGGATAACATTATGGAGGCCGGTGGTATGTTCCTTCCTCCGGCCTCATACAATTACGGTAGAAACCACAAGGAGGAAACAGCAATGGAAATCCTGTTCCAAGCGCAGACGATTCGCTATCTCGCGGAGAAGCGCTTCGACGATCTTCACCAGGAGCAAAGCGGTGAGATTCTCATACCCGAAACCCTGCCGGAGCTGGGGCGGGTAATAGACAGCTATGGCGCGGTTCTGATTCAGGATCGCAGTGTGGACAATGGCAGCGCCACCGTGAGCGGCAGCATTCAGGTGGGGATTTTGTATGTTCCCGCCGGAGAAGAGGGGGTAGAGCGGCTGGACCTGACATTGCCCTTCACCGTTACCAAAAAGGTTCCGACACAGCCGGATTCGATTCTCTACTGCTGGTGTTGGCTGCGGAGCATCGACGCACGATTTGTCAACAGCCGGAAGCTGCTGATTCGGGCGGGACTGTGCAGCGAGCTCACGCTTCTGACCCCGGCGGAGCTGACGCTGCATCAGATGAAGGACTGCCCCCGGGGCCTGATTTGCAAAACCGAGACCTATCCCATGCGGCTGCCCCTCTGTGCGGCAGAAAAAGAAATCCAGATTGCAGATGAGGTTCTGATGCCGGAGGATGGCCCCGGGGCGGAGCGCTTGCTCAAGGCCCAGTGTACCGTCACGGTTACAGAACGCCGCATTCTCGGAGAAAAAGCCGTGTTTCAGGGGGCGCTGGAACTCCACATTCTGGCGGCAACAGAGGATGGAGGCATCTTCAACTGGTCCGGTTCTGTGCCCTATTCGCAATATGTGGAGCTGGATCGAAGTTGCGCGGAGACAGACGATCTCTCCGTCCAGCCGATTTTGCGACATCTGGAGATTGATACCGACGGCCAGCCCGACAGTCGCCGACTGCTGGTCAATGTCAGCTTTACGGCCCAGACCCTGCTCTGGGGCGACGTTCCGGTGACGCTGACAGAGGACGCTTATTATCTCAAGGGGGAGTTTGCACCCCAGTGGGAGAGCTGCACGCTGAATTCCTGTCTGGACCGGGTTGAGACAGACCGTTCCGAAACTCTGGATCTGCCGGACGACGCTGAGCGCATTGTGGATTGGACCTGTTTCCAGGACAGAATCGCAGCGACAACTGACGGAACCAAGGCACGGGGGAATCTGTACGTCAACCTTCTGTACTATGACCGGTCCGGCAGTTTGCAGGGTCGCATGCTGCGGCGGGAGCTGCATCTGGAGCGGCAGGCGGAGCGTACGGCGGACTGGTGCTGTGAGGTCGAGCCAATCCGGGAGCTGACCCGACAGGGCAGACAAATGGTAATGCCTGTCCGGCTGCAGCAGCGCTATTGCCAGAATGCTCCCATGCGAAATCTCTGCGGCGGCGAGGTGACGGAAGTGCCCCGTGAGGCAGGCCCTTCGCTTCTGGTGATGTCCGCCTCCGGTGAGCTGTGGCAGATTGCCCGGGACAACGGTAGTACAGTCCGGGCAATTCAGACGGCCAATGAACTGGAAGAAGCTGCCCTTGGGCGGGAACGGCTGCTGCTGATTCCCACCGGCAGGGGCGTCGATGCGGTGGAGGAGGTATGCAAATGAAGCTCTATGAGGATATGCAGCAGCGAACAGGCGGCAGTGTCTATCTCGGTGTGACAGGCCCGGTGCGGGCAGGAAAATCCACCTTTGTCAAGAGATTGATGGAGGAACTGGTGATTCCCGGGATCGGGGACGAATATGCCCGGGAGCGGGCAAGGGATGAGCTGCCCCAGAGCGGCTCCGGTAAAACCATTATGACCGCAGAGCCGAAATTTGTCCCCGAGGAGGCGGTGGAGATCAGCCCAGACGGACAGACTCGCCTCTGTATAAGACTGATTGACAGTGTGGGCTATGTGATACCCGGAGCAATCGGGGCTACGGAGGACGGCGCACCGCGCATGGTTACAACCCCCTGGTTCGACCGGGAGATTCCCATGACGGAGGCGGCGGAGCTGGGGACCCGGAAGGTTATGGAGGATCACTGCACCGTGGGACTGGTGGTGACGACGGACGGCTCAGTGACGGACTTTCCCCGGGAGGCCTACACGGAGGCGGAGGCCAGAGCCATTCGGGATATGCAGGCTACCGGAAAGCCCTTTCTCGTGCTTTTGAATACGACCAAACCGGATGCGCCGGAAACTGCTGAGTTAGTGCAGAGCATCCGCAACCAGACGGAAGCCGAGGTTTTGCCGGTGAATCTGCTGACGCTGGATCGCAGTGCAGTCAGCGCTATTTTGACCGGCCTTCTGGGGCAGTTTCCGCCGCAGCGCTTTGAATTCTGCTTCCCTGCCTGGTTTGATGCACTGGAGTCCAATCAGCCCTGCAAGCAGCGGGTGTTCCGCGCCCTGCGGGATGCCGCACCCCGGATCAGCCGGGTGGCCCAGGCTGCCGGCCTCAGTTCCGCGCTGGAGGAGTTAGAGGAGGTAGAGCGCTGTGGGATTACGGAAATTGACCTGGGCCGGGGTGCGCTTCGCTATGAGCTTCGTCTGCCCGACACCCTGTTCTACGACATTTTGTCCCAGCGCTCCGGGGTTCCGGTGGAGAACGACGCAGATCTGCTCCGAGCTCTGGGCAGCTACGCAGAGATCCGGGAGGAATACGAGCATTTGCGCTCTGCCATTGAGCAGGTGCGGACCACAGGCTACGGAGTCGTCATGCCGGCCCGGGAGGAGCTGAGCCTCCAGAGCCCGGAGCTGATAAAAAAAGGAGGGGCCTGGGGCGTCCGCCTGCGGGCGACGGCCCCCTCGATCCACATGATGCGGGCGGATCTGATGGCGGAGCTCAGTCCTGTGGTAGGCAGCGAACAGCAGGCGCGGGACCTGATTCAGAGCCTTTCTGCCGCCGGGGAAGAGGATCGTGAGGCGGTCTGGGAGAGCAATCTCTTCGGCAAAACCCTGTATGAGCTGGTAAACGATGGGCTGAACGCCAAGCTGACGGGTCTGCCGGAGGAGGCGCGCATGAAGCTCCGCAAGGCTCTGGAGCGTATCACAAACGAGGGGGCAAACGGTCTGATCTGTCTGGTCCTTTAGGGGTGTTCAGTTTTTATAATAGGCCGAAATCGGTATTTTGTGCTTGCATTCCATCGGCTCATGGGTTACAATGAAGCTATATTGCCGGATATATAACAGGGCAATATTGTGAAATGTGTACATATGGGAAAGGATGAAAAAACTGTGGAACCCTTTGCAAATCTGACAATTCCCCAGAAGGAAGCGCTGCTCAAGTCTCTGCGGGAGGAATTTGACCGCGTCTGTGGGAAAAACCTGAAGCTCAACATGGCCCGGGGCAAGCCCGGAAAGGAGCAACTGGATCTGGTATCTGACATTCTCACCGTGCTCACCGATCCGGCGGACTGCGTTTGCGACGGCATCGACGTGCGCAACTACGGCAACCTCTCCGGCCTGCCTGCAGCCAAACGGCTCTTTGCTGAGATCCTGGGCTGCAAGCCGGAGCAGTGCTTTATCGGCGGCAGCGCCAGTTTGCAGCTGATGTACGACCTGATTGCCAAGGCCTGGACCCACGGCCTGCGCCACAGTGAGCGTCCCTGGTCTCGGGAAAAGTGCGTCAAATGGCTCTGTCCCGCCCCCGGCTATGACCGGCATTTCGGCATTTGCGCCCACTTTGGCATGGAGCTGATTTCCATTCCCATGACTGCGGAAGGCCCGGATATGGATCGGGTGGAGGAGCTGGTGATGGACCCGCAGGTTAAGGGTATCTGGTGTGTGCCCAAGTACTCCAATCCCCAGGGAATTGTCTATTCCCGGAAGACTGTGGAGCGCTTGGCTGCCCTCAAGCCCGCTGCCCCCGATTTCGCGCTGATGTGGGATAATGCCTACTGTGTCCATGAGGTTTTCGGCGAGTTCCTGCCCTTCCCGGACATTCTGCAGCTCTGCGCCGAGGCCGGGAACGCCGACATGGTGTACGAATTTGCCTCCACCTCCAAGATTACCTTCCCCGGCGCCGGAATCAGCGTTATGGCTGCCAGTGAGGACAACCAGGCCTATCTGCAGAGTCTGCTGAAATTCCAGGTCATTTCCTATGACAAGGTTAACCAGCTTCGCCACGTCCGCTTCCTGCAAAACAAGGCCCATACCGTCGAGCTCATGGCGAAGCACGCGGAGGTTTTGCGTCCCAAGTTTGCCTGCGTGCTGGATACCCTGGCCCGGGAGATCGGGCCGCTGGAGCTGGCAAGCTGGGAGAACCCCACGGGCGGCTATTTTGTCTCCGTCAACACCAGGCCGGGTCTTGCCAGCCGTACGCTGGAGCTCTGCGCCAAGGCCGGCGTGACCATGACTGCCGCCGGTGCTACCTATCCCTACGGGAAGGACCCGGCTGACAGCAACATTCGCATTGCCCCCAGCTACCCCGATCTGGAAGAACTGACGCAGGCCATGGAGATTTTCTGCCTGTGTCTGAAGCTGGCTGCGCTGGAGCAGGCGGGCTGAACACACGGATGATGCATCCCGTGGGAAAGCGGGCGCATTTCCACGGGAGAACAAGGGAAGCACCGCCTGATTCAGATGTGTGGTGTTGACCGGGACAGACAAATAGGAGCTTAAAGCCTATGAAAAGCTTACGATTGATTCTGATAACCCTTGCCATGACAGTTTTGTGCTGTTTTGTTCTGGCGCTTCTCCTGAAATCCGGCAACCGGGATGCCTCAAAAACCATCGACTTGATGACAGAATTCACAGAAAGCTCTGTAGACACCGTAAGCACTGGGGAGAAATCCGCTCCGGGCGGAAAGTCGGTTCTCGTCTATGCCAACGGGAATGAGCAGCTCTACGGTGAGATTCGGGACGATACAAGTATCCAACAGCTACTGGATTCCATGCTGCACCATCAGAGATGGGACGTGGTTTCTGAAGAGGAGAAGGTTTCCGCAGAACCCAATTTGTTTTTTGACTGGCGAAACGGAGTTGCATTCTCCCTGATTTCCGACGTGAATCAGGTGCAGTTCGGAGAGCGGGTTGACAAAATGGGCGACTCGTATTCTCTGCTGAATCCGGAGCCAAGACAGTACAAGATCCCCGGAGAACTGGCAGAGCGGCTTCGCTCGGCAATCGAGCGCACTGCAAACGAGCAGTAAAAAATGCTTGCTTTTCCATTGATTTATGGTAAAATTAAGGCGGCATCGCACGGCGTGCGGTGCCGCCTTAATCTGGCATTATCCTGAAGTGTGAGAGGTAGACCCGGATGGAGTCCCGATTTGAACCCATAGCGGAGCAGATTTTTCAGCGCTTCGGCCTGCGCTATCTCAAGATGGAGCAGGGCGTGGCAGAAGCGGAGCTGCGGCTGAAGCCGGAGGATCAAAACTATCTCGGCGTGCCCTTCGGTGGGGTGATTTTTAATCTGGCGGATCTGACGGCCGGTGCGGCTTTGCGCAGTCTGGGCTCTATGGGGGTGACTGTCAGCGCGGAGGTGCGTTTTTTGCGGGGTGTGACGGGGCTGGACAAGCTGCGCTGTCGGGCTGAGGTGCGCAAGGCGGGAGGCTCCCTGGTGTTTGTGGATGCCTCTGTGTACACGGAGCAGGGGCAGGAACTGGCCGCCCTGAGCTTTATTTTCGCCCGAAAAAAAGAAGAAGCGGGCAGACTGCAATAAAGGGGAGTGACAATATGGGACAGGAAGTATCCGCAGGAAGAACTCGGGGCCTCAGCGGCGCCGATTTGAAGTGGATCGCCGTCATCACCATGCTGATCGATCACATTGGCGCAGCCCTCCTGGAGGGCCTGTATGTTGATCGGGGATACCGCTGGGGGAGCGGCGTGTTTGCTTTCGAGTTTGACGCTGCCCTTCGGGCTGTCGGTCGCTTGGCCTTTCCGATCTTCTGCTTTCTGCTGGTGGAGGGCCTTGTCCACACCCGGAGCCGCCGGAAATACCAGCTGCGGCTTGCTGTTTTTGCGCTGATTTCGGAGCTGCCCTTTGATCGGGCGTTCTTCCATAGCTGGTGGACAATGCAGCATCAAAACGTCTTTTTCACGCTGGCTTTTGGCCTTTGCGCCTGCGCGGCGTGGGATTGGCTGACGAAGGGAAACGCTCCCAACTGTCACCCCCTGCGGGGGATCGCGGCAATGTTGCTTGCATTTGCGGCCCTCGATGCGGCGTATATCCTGAGCACAGACTACGGCGCGCTGGGGGTTCTGCTCATCCTGGTGCTGTATTTTCTGCGGGAAAAGCCCTGGGAAAGAGATTTTCTGGGGATCGGGGTACTGTGTCTGATGGTTCTGATCGGCGGATCCCATTGGTCTGAAGTGCTTGGCGCACTCAGCTTTCCGCTGTTCCATCTCTACAACGGCCAGCGCGGCCGCCAGCTGAAGTATTTCTTCTATGTCTTTTATCCGGCGCATCTGCTGCTCCTACACGGGCTGCTGGTGCTGGTTCGGTAAAAACGGATCGTGTTTATTTACAGCGGGAAGGCCTGCTTTGCGTTTCCGCTGCTTTGCTGTATCAGTGATTGGAGGAATCAAAATGTCCCAAAATGAAGCGTCCCGCGAAGCGCTGGAGTTTCAGGCCCTCAAGGAACAGACCGCCCAGACGGAGAAACAGGAATATGTGGAGCGCCCCAGAGCGCAGCGCATCCTGGCGCTGATGTTGGCCGTGCTCGTGATGCTGGGCGTGCTGCTCTATTTCGCATGGATTTCCGGAATTCTCAAATGAAACCCATGCGAATTCTCGGAATCGACCCCGGCTATGCGACCACCGGCTTCGGCCTGCTGGAATCCGGCGGAGTGGGGCTCCGCCTGCTGCAATACGGCGTGGTGACAACGCCGAGGGAGCTGCCCTTTCCCCAACGGCTGGAGATCCTTTACGACGATCTGCTCCGGCTGGTGGAGGTTACAGCCCCGGATGCTGCGGCAGTGGAGGAACTGTTTTGGGGGCATAATATTACCACCGGTATCGGAGTTTCCCATGGCCGGGGGGTGATCCTGCTGGCCCTGACCAAGGCAGGCGTTCCCGTGTTTGAATACACCCCCATGCAGGTCAAACAGGCCGTAGTGGGCTACGGAAAGGCGGAGAAACGGCAGGTCATGGATATGACCCGTCGCCTGCTGCACATGGAAAAGCTTGCCCGGCCGGACGACGCGGCAGATGCAATCGCCATTGCGCTCTGCCATGCCAGATCTCAAAGCTCTCTGCTTTCCCGTCTGGGGGCGGATCACAAGGAGTGACGACGATGTTTTACTATTTGAACGGAACAATCAGCGTTTTAGAGGCGGGCCTGGCCGTGGTGGACTGTGCCGGAGTGGGCTATGCCTGCCATTGCAGCAGTTATACCCAGTCTCAGCTGCGGGTTGGGGAGGTACGCAGGCTCTATACCCATGTAAACGTCAAGGAGGATGCCTTCGACATCTATGGATTTTCCGGGCGGGAGGAGCTCCGGCTTTTTGAGCTGCTCACGGCAGTGACCGGAGTGGGGCCGGCCTCAGCCCTGGCCATTCTCTCTGTGCTCTCGCCGGACCAGTTGACGCTGGCAATTTTGACAGGGGATGAGAAGGCAATCACCCGGGCAAAGGGCATCGGCGCCAAGATCGCCAAGCGCATCATACTGGAGCTGAAGGACAAGATCGGCGGCGAGCTGGATTTTTCCGCCGGGGGCGGAGAAGGGGCCTCAGCGCTGCCGTTGCAGGAGGGAAGCAAGGTGGCCCTTGCCACAGCGGCCCTGTCGGAGCTGGGCTATTCTCAGACCGAGGCTGCGGCAGCCCTCAAGGGCGCGGATGCAGAGCAAATGGGCGTGGAAGAATTGGTGCGCTATGGTCTGCGGGCCATGGTGATGAAGTAAAGGGGGCAAAGCTGTGAGCATTGATTTTTCGCAGAATTATGAAGCCCCTGTGGTGACATCCTCCCTTACGCCGTTGGACGAAGGGGAGACGTCTTTGCGCCCCAGATTTCTGCGGGAGTACACGGGGCAGGAAAAGGCAAAGGAAAACCTTGCGGTCTATATCGAGGCGGCCCGGCGGCGTAACGAGCCGTTGGATCATGTGTTGCTCTACGGCCCGCCGGGGCTGGGAAAGACAACCCTGGCCGGCGTCATTGCAAACGAGATGGGTGTGAACATCCGAGTCACCTCCGGCCCTGCCATTGAGAAGCCGGGAGATCTGGCGGCACTGCTGACCAACCTGAACCCCGGTGATATCCTGTTTATCGACGAAATTCACCGGCTTAACCGGGTGGTGGAAGAAATTCTCTATCCGGCCATGGAGGACTTTGCCATTGATATTATCGTAGGCAAGGGCCCCAGCGCAAACTCCATTCGTCTGGATCTGCCCCGTTTCACCCTGATCGGAGCTACAACCCGGGCCGGGCAGCTCTCCTCTCCACTGCGGGATCGCTTCGGGGTTTCTCTCCGGCTGGAGCTCTACCGGACGGAGGAGCTGGCCCGGATTGTCACCCGTTCCGCCAATCTCTTCGGCATGCAGATCGATTCGGACGGAGCCCGGGAGATTGCCTCGCGAAGCCGGGGAACCCCCAGAATTGCCAACCGGATTCTCCGAAGGGTTCGAGACTATGCCCAGCTCTACTACGACGGAGTCATTACCGCCGAGGCGGCGGCTCACGCGCTGGAAAAGCTGGAGATCGACGCGCTTGGCCTGGATCGGATCGACCATCGGATGCTGCGGGCCATCATTGAAAACTACGGAGGCGGCCCTGTTGGGCTGGAGACTTTGGCAGCTACCATCGGTGAAGAAGCTGTCACGCTGGAGGATGTTTACGAGCCCTATCTCATGCAGATCGGCTTTCTCTCCCGAACACCGAGAGGCCGCTGCGTCACACAGCTTGCCTTTGAGCACCTTGGCCTGCATCCTCTGGGTCAGCAGCAAATGAAGCTTTGAGCCCAAAAAATTATTTTTATACGGAATATTTTGATTAAAAACAAGGCAAATGAAAAATTTATTGACTTTTTCGAAAAAATATATTGACAGACCGACATAGCGTGGTATAATTATCACCGGAAAGCCAGAAAATAATGATTGAAGAATATCAACAAAGTTCCCTGCAGGATTTGCTGGATTTAGCCGCGTCTTCCAATGACGCCATGCGGGAGTTGATCCATCGGCATACCCGACTGGTGCGCGCCTGTGCCCGCCCCCTGTTTTTGGCCGGAGCGGACCATGAGGATCTTGTCCAGGAGGGGATGATTGGGCTGGTGGAGGCCATTCGGCTGTATGACCCGGGCAGCGGCACCAGCTTTCAGAGCTTTGCAGCCCTCTGTATTCGGCGGCAAATGGTATCTGCGGTACGAGCGGCCTCGGCGCAGAAACACGCACCGCTCAACGAATCTGTTTCCTTTGAAGTTGTTCTGTCCCGGGAGTATCCGTTTTCTGGATCAGATCCGGAATCGGAGCTGATCGTCAGGGAGGGCCTGCGGGAGCTGATGGATGCCCTGCGGACGGTTCTTACGAACACAGAGAAAGCAGTGCTGGAGTTCTTTCTTGACGGTCTTTCCTATCAGGAAATTGCCGAGCGGATCGGAAAGCCACGCAAGTCCGTTGATAACGCAGTTCAGAGGATCCGTAGGAAAGCAACCTGTATTCTTGGCGAAAGCGGTTTCCCCGTTTAGCATAATTCTTGCCCATGTTCGCAAATGTATTGGACAGGCAACCAAAAGAGAGGTAAAAACCCATGTTCGAAGACAAGACCTTAGTATGCAAAGAGTGCGGCAACGAGTTTGTGTTCACTGCCGGTGAGCAGGAATTCTACGCGGAGAGAGGCTTCCAGAATGAGCCCCAGCGCTGCAAAGCGTGCCGTGATGCCCGCAAGAACGCTGCCCGTGGCCCCAGAGAGTTCTTCACCGCTACCTGCGCCGCTTGCGGCCAGGAAGCCCGTGTTCCCTTTGAGCCCAAGACCGACCGTCCTGTGTTCTGCAGCGAGTGCTTTGCGGAGAGAAAGAACAACGGCTGATTCAAAAAGCCTTGCGGCATCCGATCGGATGCCGCTTTCTCTTTTGTCGGAACGGGCTTGATTCTGACTGGGATTTATGTTATGATAAACATGACCCCGGAC
>JAGAEW010000162.1 GCA_017612935.1 Oscillospiraceae bacterium | reverse complement strand
TATCGCGCCTCGTGAAAACGGGGCCAGCGCAGAAACATTCTGCGCCGGCCCCTGCGGGTCAGTGATTCAGTTCTTTGGCGGAAAAGGCCTCAGGGTCGATCTCCACCTGGGGGCCGTGAACAAACTCAGAGAGCTGGTCGCAGCCGGCGAAGGCCCAGGCGTGAACCTTTTGCAGCCCGGCGCCGCAGACGACCCGCTTCAGGGCCTTGCAGTCCTTGAAGCAGAAGGGCGGAATGGAGCGCAGACCGTCCGGGAGAAGCAGCTCCTCCAGACCGCAGCGGACGAAGCTGTAGCCCCAGAGCCGGGAGAGCTGCGCGGGCAGCCGCAAGTGCCGCAGATTCTTGCAGCCGTCAAAGAGAAATTCGCCGAAATCTGTGATTCCATCGGGCAGGCAGAGTTCCGTGAGCTCGGAATGTCCCTGAAACAGACCGTCCGCTAAAATCGTGACCGGAACCCCGTCCACTGCCGCCGGAACTTTGACGACGGCCGCATCCCCGGTGTAGGCGGACACGCAAAAGCTTCCGTCGTCCACCAGCTTATATTGCAGTTCCTGCATTTTTTGCCTCCTGTGCATATGATAGAAATATTATATCGCGTTTGAAGCGGTTTGTAAATGAGAAATCAGCGGAATGATCCTGAAAACGGAAATTTGATTTTGTAAAATCGAATTATGTAAAATTCTATGGAGCTATTGCAATATGGAATGAAATCGTGTATAATTGATCCGAAAAATGCCTGCGGGATGACAAGCTGCGCGAGGGCGCAGAAAAACTGAGAAAGCTGAGGGAATTGAGATGAAGCAAAGGAAAAAAACCATTATCATCGGCGGTGTAGCGGGGGGTGCAAGCTGTGCGGCGCGGCTTCGCAGACTGGATGCGGAGCGGGAGATCGTTCTGCTGGAGCGGGGAGAGTATATTTCCTATGCCAACTGCGGCCTGCCCTACCATGTGGGGGATGTGATTCGCAGCCGAAACGCGCTGTTGCTCATGTCCCCGGAGTTGATGCAGCGCCGCTTCCGGGTGGATGTCCGGGTCAAAAACGAAGTGATCGCCTTGCATCGGGAAGAAAAGACCGTGACGGTTCGCCGTTTGGATACTGGCGAAACCTACGAGGAAGCCTATGACGATTTGGTCATTGCCACCGGATCCTCCCCCCTGCGTCCGGGGATTCCGGGGATTGAGGATCCCCGGATTCTCACCCTCTGGACGGTGCCGGACGCCGACGAAATCCGGAGCCTGATTCAGGGGGGGCTGAAACGCGCCGCAGTGATCGGCGGAGGATTCATCGGTCTGGAAATGGCGGAGAACCTGCACCGGGCAGGCCTGCAGGTTACGCTGATTGAGGCGATGGATCAGATCATGGCGCCCTTGGACTATGAGCTGGCTCTGCTTTTGAATGAGAACATCCGGCAAAACGGGGTGGAGCTCCGCCTGGCGGACCCGGTGGAGGCCTTCCACAGCGAGAAGGACGGCGTAACCGTAAGTCTCAAGAGCGGGGCGCAGCTACAGGCGGAGCTGGTGATTCTGTCCATCGGTGTCCGGCCCAACAGCCAGCTTGCCAAGGAAGCGGGGCTGGAGCTGAACCCCCGGGGCGGCATCGTGGTGGACGACCATATGCGAACCAGCGATCCCTCTATCTTTGCCGTGGGAGACGTGGCGGAGGTGGAGGATCTGGTTTCCGGGGAGCGGACGATGGTTCCGCTGGCAGGCCCAGCCAACAAGCAGGGCCGCATTGTGGCCAATCTGCTGGCAGGGCGGGAGGATCGCTACGCCGGAACGCAGGGCTCCTCCGTGGCAAAGGTCTTCGACCTGACGGCGGCCGCCACCGGCTCCAACGAAAAGACCCTGCTGCGGCGGGGCCTGAAAAAGGGCAAGGACTATGAGAGCCTGATGATCACCCAAAATTCCCACGCGGGCTATTATCCCGGAGCGACCCCCATGACCCTGAAGCTGCTCTGGAGCTGCGGGAACGGGAAGCTGCTGGGGGCCCAGATCGTGGGACGGGAAGGGGTGGACAAGCGCATTGACACCCTTGGCGTTGCCCTGCGTCTGGGAGCAACCGTCTCCGACCTGCGGGATCTGGAGCTGGCCTATGCGCCCCCCTATTCCTCCGCGAAGGACCCGGTCAATATGGCAGGCTATGTGGCGGAGAACGTACGTAGCGGTTTGGTCTCCATTGCGGCTTGGAACGAGCCGGATACCGCCTCCGACGCAGTGCTGCTGGACGTGCGGGAGGAAGCGGAGGTCATGGCCTACGCAATCCCCGGGGCAATCAACATCCCCCTCGGGCAGCTTCGGGACCGTCTGGGGGAGCTGGACCCGGCAAAGCCCTACATCGTGTTCTGCGCCGTGGGGGTTCGCGCCTACAACGGAGCCAGGATCCTCTCTCAGCAGGGCTTTGAGCGGGTGAAGATTTATCCGGGCGGGGCTCGCTTCTACGCCTCGACTCACCCCGAGACAAAGCCTGCCGCGCCGAAGCTCGAAAAGGAAGTACAGCCCGCTGCGCCCGCTCCCCAGCCCGCTGCCCCGAAGGGAGAGGCGAAAATCCTCCGCCTCGACTGCTGTGGGATGCAGTGCCCCGGCCCGATTATGGAGGTGTTCCAATCCGTCAAGCGCCTGCAGCCGGGAGAGCTCCTGGAGGTCAGAGCCTCCGATCCCGGCTTTGCCCGGGACATTGTCTCCTGGTGCGAGCGCACCGGAAATTCCCTGCTGGGCGTGGAGCAGAAGAAGGGGGAATATGTGGCGACGCTGCGAAAGGGCAGCGGGGCTCCGGCCCAGACGTCCGGCCCGGCGGCAAGCGCTCCGTCTGCCCCCAAGGGCAAGACCATTATCGTCTTTGACGGGGACATGGATAAGGTACTGGCCTCCTTTGTGATTGCCAACGGCGCTTTGGCCATGGGCCGTCCCGTCACGATGTTCTTTACCTTCTGGGGGCTGACCGCCCTGCGGAAGACGCAGAAGGTTTCGGTCCAGAAGAATCTGATGGAAAAGATGTTCGGCGTGATGCTGCCCCGGGGCGCGGAGAAAACCAAGCTCTCCAAGATGAACATGGGCGGCATGGGAACCGCCATGATGCGCCGGATTATGAAGGACAAGCACATCGACAGTCTGGAGGACATGATGAAAAAGGCCAT
>JAGAEW010000161.1 GCA_017612935.1 Oscillospiraceae bacterium | reverse complement strand
GGAATAGAATGTCCCTTCCGGCACGTCCACGAAGGGATTTTCCGTTTGCTCCGGTGTTGGAGATCCGGCGGCCCGCCACAGAAAGGTCACGACCTGCGCCCGGGTGCAGGGCTCATTGGGCGCAAAGTGGGTGGCGTCGATGCCCTTGGTGACACCCGTTTGCACAGCCCAGCCCATGGCGTCATAATAGTACGCACCGGCAACGGCATCCACAAAGGGGGTTGTGCAGTCCGTCGGCGTCTTGCCGTTGGCCCGCCACAGCTGCGTCACCACCTGGCCCCGGGTGCAGGTATCGCCGGGACTGAAATGTGTCTTGTCCGTGCCATTCGTAATGCCCTCGCCTTTGGCCCACGCCACCGGAAGCTCATAGAAGCGCCCTTCCCCCACGTCGGAGAAGGCGCCCAGCTCATAAAACCGGTACAGAAGATTTCTGGCATAATGGGGCAGATAGAACCAATATTGCTCCGGGTCCTCTGCATTCCTGCGGTTGGGCATTGCAGAATTTTGATACCCGAAGACAGCAAGCTGATCCGATGGCCCGAGCAGGCCGTCGGTCCAATAACTTCCCGCCTCGCCTGGATTTTCGCCGCTCTGCCGCGGAGCGCTGAGATAGGCATGGTCGCTCCGCACAATCAGGCTGCGAAGGGCGGAGCAGCCGGAAATCCCCTCAGCCTCGATGGATGAAAGCCCCGCCGGGAGGGTGAGCTCCGTCAGGCCGCCGCAGGCATAGAAGGCTTTGCGGCCGATTGCGGTGACTGTGGCAGGGACGACATAGCTCCCGCTTCTTCCGCAGGGATAGGCAATCAGGCTGCTCTGATCCTGATTCAGCCAAACACCGCAGGCATCGGAACTGTAGGCGGCATTGTCCGCGGCAATGTGAAAGGCTTTCAGACCGGAGCAGGCGGCGAAGGCATCCGGGGCAACTGCGTTCAATCCCGCCGGGAAGCGGACGGAATCCAGCCCGCTGCAGCCGGTGAAGGCGCCTTGCCCAATGGCCGTCAGTGACGCGGGAAAGACAATTTCCCCAAGTCCGGCGCAGTCAGCAAAGGCGAAGGCCCCAATGGCGCTCAGTCCCTTTGGAAGGGATACAGTTTTGATCTGACTGCAAAATTCATGCCATGGGGCTTCGTTTTTGAAATTCCACATACTCCCGCTGCCCTCGACCCGCAGAGCGCCGCTCTCGCCGTCGAAGCTCCAGCGCAGATCTCTGCCACAGAAGCCCTGGGGCTGCTGGCCGTCCAGGGCAACAAAGCGCAGACCGCTGTCCTCCGCATAGCGCTGGGCCAGAGTATTTTCATAGCCGCAGACGGTGAAGGAGGCAAGCTTCTCAAAGTAGTACGCATCTGCAACCCAGCAATATGCAAAGGCCTTTTCGCCGAGACTGCTCAAGCTTTTCGGAAGCGCCACACGGCTCAAATTGGGGCAATCCTCAAACGCGCCGCTTCCGATCGAGCTGAGTCCCTCCTGGAAGGCAAGCTCCGTCAGACCGCCGCAGCCGCGAAAAGCCCAGTCTCCGATGGAAGACAACCCCAGGGGGAAAATGAGCTTCCGCAGACCGGAACAATTATAGAATGCAGATTGGCCGATGCTGCTTAATCCCACCTGAAGGGATATCTCCTTCAGGCCGCTGCAGCCATAAAAGGCAAAGCGGTCGATGGATTTCAGCGAATCTGGAAAGGACAGCGCCGTTAGGCCGGTACAGTCGTAAAAGGCCTCTTCCCCAATGCGGGTCAGCCCCTCCGGGAAGCGAATCTCCGTCAGGGCAGCGCAGCCCTCGAAGGCGCCGTATTCGATCGAGACAACCGCCGCCGGGATTGCATAGCCGCCCCCCCGACCGCAGGGATAGGCAATCAGTCGGGTTTGATTCTTGTTCAACAGCACACCGCAGGCATCCACGCTGTAAACCGGATTGTCCGCTGCAATCTGAAAGGCTGTCAGCTTGGTGCAACGGATGAAGGCGTCGCTCGAAAGGTCGGTGAGACTTGCCGGAAGCATCACGGACGTCAATTCGGTACAGGCCTTGAAGGCTCCCCAGGCAACGATACGAACCCCCTCCGGAAGGCTGAGCTCTGTCAGTCCGGTGCAGCCGGCAAAAGCGCAGCCGCCGATGGATGTAATCCCCGCAGGAAACACGACCCGCTTGATCGCGGCCGCATAATCCTCCCAGGGTCCCATTTGCACATAGTCCGTCATCGCGCCGCTGCCCTCAATGCTCAGCGTGCCGCTGTCGGGGTCAAAGCGCCAGCTCAGGTTTTCTCCGCAGGTTCCGGTGTGTGGATCGTCGGCCCAGGCCGGCAGCGCGAATTGCGGCAAAAGGCCGAAAAGCAGCGCCAGTGCCAGCAACAGGGAACAAATTCCGGTTCTGTGTTTCATGGCTCCGTCTCCTTTTTCAAAAGTTCCAATATTTTCTCGTTGGGTCAATTTTACCATATTTTTATATTTTTTACAACTAATTTTTATGCAAATATCAAAAAGCAGG
Organism: Oscillospiraceae bacterium; assembly: GCA_017612935.1. Classification (GTDB taxonomy): domain Bacteria; phylum Bacillota; class Clostridia; order Oscillospirales; family Oscillospiraceae; genus JAFRPC01. The sequence continues at coordinate 3,829 of JAGAEW010000161.1, read as the reverse complement.
CATCTCGCAAAGAAGATACCTGCTTTTTTGTTTCCAATCACACAAGCTTGTAATCCAGGCCTTCGTTCCAGTGCCTTTTTCCGACCGGAGCTACAGCTTTTTCATGTGGGCGCTGGCAGCCTTTGCCAGCAGACGTTTGGTGCCTGTTTCGTCGAAGGCGATTTCCAGCATGGCGTCGTTGCCCATTTTGGTGACGTTCAGAATCATACCCCGGCCGAAGGAACGATGCTGCACCGTTTCACCGGGCTTGTATTCCGGAATTGGCTGCGGCGAGCTCTGCGGGGCGACGGAGAAGCCGGGGCGGGAGATTCCCTGACTCCGTCGCTGGGTCGGACCGCGGCGTTCCCCGCCAGACAGATCGTCGTAGAGCATCCGATCCTGTTGATCGGAGCGGGGCTTGGGGGCCTTGCTCTGTCCGGGCTGGCACACCAGCTCCGGAGGAATCCGCTGTATGAAGCGGGACAGTCGGTTCACTGTAGTTCTGCCGTAGAGCATTCTCTGGCGGGCGTGGGTTACGGTCAGGCTTTTCTTAGCCCGGGTGATGGCGACATAGCAAAGCCGCCGTTCCTCCTCCAATTCCGCCCCGTCCCCGATGCTCCGCTGGCTGGGGAAGAGCCCGTCATCGGCGCCCACCAGGAAAACATGGGGAAAGTCCAGGCCTTTTGCGGTGTGAATGGTCATCATCACCACTGCGTCCGCCTCGGGGTCGTACTGCTCCACATCGGTATAGAGGGCGATTTCCTCCAAAAATCCGTGCAAAGAGGCATCCTCCGGGTGATTATCCACATAGTTCACCAGGGAGGAGCGAAGCTCGCGGACGTTCTCCAGTCGGGTGCGGCTTTCCACATCGTTGCGTTCCTCCAGCATTTGCACATAGCCGACCTTTTCCACCATGGCGTCATAAAAATCCGGCAGGCTCAACTGGTCCAGCAGGGCGGCGCAGTCCCCAATCAGGGAAGAAAAGGCCGTGAGCTTCGGCGCGCTCTTTTCCAGTGCGGAATAGCTCTGGGCCCGGGCAAGCACAAAGAACATCGGCAGCCCCTGAGCCTCCGCCAGACGGCGAACCTGCTCCAGGGTTTTGGCCCCGATCCCCCGGGGGGGATTGTTGACAATCCGATTCAAGCGCAAATCGTCTGCCCGGTTATTGATGAGCTGCAAATAGGCCAGCATATCCTTGACCTCAGCCCGGTCAAAGAAGCGGGTGCCGCCAATGATGCGATAGGGAATGGCGTTGAATTTGAAGGAACGCTCCAAGGCGTTGGACTGGGCGTTGGTTCGATAGAGAATGGCAAAATCCCGATACTTTGCCTCGGGCCGCCGGGCAAAAATCTGCCCCGCCACATAGTTCGCCTCTTCGTTTTCGTCGTAGGTCTCCTTTACGGTAATGGGAGTTCCGGCCTCGTTCTCGGTCCAAAGCTTCTTCCCCTTCCGGCCCCGGTTCTCGGAGATTACGGCGTTGGCCGCGTCGAGAATGACCTGGGTGGAGCGGTAGTTCTGCTCCAGACGGATCAGCCGCGCCCCGGGGAAGTGTTCCTCAAAGCTCAGGATGTTTTCAATGGTGGCTCCCCGGAACTTGTAGATGCTCTGGTCGTCATCCCCCACTACGCAGATGTTTTCCCTACCCCCTGCCAACAGGGCGGAGAGCAGATATTGCAGGTGGTTCGTGTCCTGATACTCGTCAATGAGCACATAGCGGAAGCGGTACTGCCAGGCAAGGCGCAGCTCCTCAAAGTCCTGCAACAGCTTGACCGTCAACAGGATGATGTCGTCAAAGTCCAGAGCATTGGCCTCTCGCAGGCGGTTCTGATAGTCGGTATAGCAGGCGGAGACCAGGTGCAGACGGTCATCCCCCTCTTTCTGAACACTGGCGGCATAGTCCTCGGGAAACTGCATGGCATCCTTGGCCCGGCTGATGAGATTCAAGATCAGACGGGCCGGAAGGGCCTTTTCGTCGATCCCCCGGAGCTTCATTACGTCCTTCAAAACCCGCTCGGAATCCGCCGTATCGTAGATGGTAAACTGCCGGTCATAGCCCAGCCGATCAATCTCCCGGCGGAGAATCCGGCAGCAGGCGGAATGGAAGGTCATGGCCCAGACCTGCTCCGCCTCCGGCCCCAATGTGGCAGCCAGACGCTCCTTGAGTTGATTTGCCGCCTTATTGGTAAAAGTGATGGCTATAATGCGCCAGGGCTCCACCGGGTCCAGCCTGCAAAGCGCCGCAGTTTCCGGGCTCATTGGCCCATCCGCAGCAGCCGCACGCTCCAGCGCCTCCAGTTCTTCGTCGCCAAAGCCCTCCGGCAGCGCCTCACAGTCAGAGGCCCGGCCAAATCGGATCAAATTGGTGATGCGGTGGATCAGCACGGTTGTCTTTCCGCTACCCGCGCCCGCCAGCAACAGCAGCGGCCCCTCAGTCATAAGGACCGCCTCCTGCTGTCTGTCATTTAGCCCCGCAAATTCCCGCCGGATTAGCTCCCGACGCAGGGTGAAAAATCGTTGTGTTTGTTGATTGTCCATGTGTATCCTCTCTCTATCTTGATGCCCCGGGGGAGCGGACGATTCAGCTTTGTTTTTTGGGGTTCCCGTTCCGTGCGGCCTGCTGCTCCAGCATGCGGTTCAGAATCCCGCCGCAGAAAAACAGGTAAATACAGACGTAAAGCCAGAGCATTGCCATGGCAATTACAGACAGGCTTCCATAATACAGGGAGTAATTTCCAAACCGATCCACATAGAACGTAAACAGTTGAGAAAAGACCACCCACAGAACCGCCGTTAAAAAGGCGCCGGGCAGGGAGGATGTAAAGTGGATTGCACGGTTGGGAAAGGCGGTGTACATGACGGAGAAAAAGCCTGTCAGCACAAGAACCGTCAAAACGTATTTCAAGCGTGTCAGCCGCTCCAGCAAAACGCCGAGAAAGCGTCCCTCCTCCAGCAGCGTGACAATCAAATCCTGACTGATCAGATGCAGTCCCAGCAACAGGACCATCGCCAATATCCCCACCATTGTAAAGCACAGGCAGCGCAGTCGCAGCCACAGCCCGTTGCGGGTTTCCTTGGCAAGGTAAATGCGATTCAGACCCCGCTGAAGGCTCAGAACGCCCTTGGAGGCCATCCACAGGGCTGTTACGGCAGAGATTGAGAGCACCGCAGGCGAATCTACAGCAAAAAGCTCGTCAATCATATAGTCCGTCAGGGCCTGCAGGCTGCCGGGAACCACCTTCTCTGTCAGCAGGCGCAGATCCTCCGGGTGAATGGGGGTGTATTGCAGGACGCTGATTATCAGCATCACAGCCGGAAAAATCGCCAGTACCCAAAAATAGGCGGCGTAGGCCGCAAAAATGTGGACCTCCAGCCGACGAACCCGGCGGACAAACAGACAGATCTGACCCCAGAATTTCACAGCACACCACCCCTCAGGCCAAATTCAATTCCAAGTATCATTCCTACAGTTCTCTGCAAACCCTATTATAACAAGTCCCCACAGGAAAAGCAATCGAAATCTCCGCCGCTTCCAAAACAGCCTCCCACGGATCCTGCACGACCGTGGGAGGCTGTGATCGGCTTGCCCGGCATCGGGCAGCGTTTAAGGCATTTTTTTCAGATAGGTGGCAAAGCGCTCCAGCATCACAGCCACCTCTGCGCGGGTCGCGGGGGATGTCGGCGCAAGGCACTGCTGCATGCCGATCATTTTTCCCTTGATGATGCCGGCGCCGACAGCCCAGTTCACGGCCGCAGTGTAGTACTGGTTCGCCTCGACATCCTTGAACCCGGTCGTGTTCACCGTGGCGTAGTTGCCGGGTTGCGTCATATCCGTCTCATCCGGCTGCACCAT
>JAGAEW010000160.1 GCA_017612935.1 Oscillospiraceae bacterium | reverse complement strand
GGTCATTTCCTGTTCCCATCATATCAGATTTTCCCGGGTTTGTAAACGAAAAACATTGCATTTTTCTTCGTTTTGTGTTAAGGTGAAGACAGGAAGAATGGAGGAATCGGATTGCTTACAAATCAGAGATGGCGATGGATGCCCGTCGGAAGTATGATTTTGACCGTCCTTTGGGTCTGGTTTATTCTATCACGCTCTGCCAAGCCCGCGTCGGAATCCTCTGAGGAGAGCGGCTGGGTGCTGGAGCTGGCTCGCAAGCTGATCCCGGAAATCGAGATGCACACCGTTCGCAAGCTGGCACATTTTACGGAGTTTGCGATCTTCGGCGTTCTGCTTTGGGAGGATTGCCGCCTTTGGGAGAATCTCCTTTGGTGGGTGCCGCTTGTCATGGGCTTGACGGTCGCAGCGGCGGACGAGTTTTTTCAGACCTCTGTTCCCGGACGCAGCGGACAGCTCTCAGACGTCCTGTTAGACTTTTCCGGCGTTCTGGCGGCGGTGCTCCTTGCAAATCTCCTTGCGAAGGCAGCTTCGAAGAAAAATCCGTAGGGAAGGCTCATGCCCGCGCAGCGGGACGAGCCTTCCGCTCCGCCGATTCCAGAAAGAAGAGAGGTTGTGATGCCAATGCCAAGGCCGAACGGATTCGGCCCCCGCGGGTTTCTCACGGATGAGGAGAAGCAGAACAAGCCAAAGGTTACGAAGGCCCTTCTGGTTCGGATTCTGTCCTATCTGAAACCCTACTGGCCCCAATTTGTGCTGGTCTTCTTAGCGATCCTGCTCTCTGCTACCGTGGGCCTTCTGCCTTCCATCATCACGGGACGGATCGTGGACGAGGCGCTGGTCGGGCGGAATATGAAGCTCCTGATCCAGCTTTTGCTGGCAGCCTTCGGGACGCTGGCGGTTTCGCAGGTCATCGGTGTGCTCGAGAGCTATATCAACGCCTGGATCTCCCAGCGCATTATCTTCGATATGAAGAACCAGATGTACAACCACCTCCAGCACATGCCCCATGCGTTCTTCACCTCAGAGCGGCAGGGAGACATCATCACCCGGATGAATACCGACATCTCCGGCGTCAGCTCTGTGATCTCTGGAACGCTGTCCTCCATCGTCAGCAACCTTGCGACGGTGGCGACCTCGCTGGTCGCCCTGTTTTCGATGAGCTGGCAGCTTGCTCTGGTGGGCATGGCTGTGATCCCTCTGCTGATCCTGCCGACGCGGAGCGTCGGCCAGACCCGGTGGAAGCTCCTGAGCCAGAGTCAGGCAAAGAACGACGAGATGAACCAGATGATCAACGAGACCCTGTCCGTCAGCGGCTCGCTGCTGGTCAAGCTGTTTGCCCGCGAGGAGCGGGAATACGCCCGCTTCGTCGAGCTGAACGAGGACGTTACGCGGCTGAACCTTAAGGAACAGCGCAGCGGCAAGTGGTTCGGCGTGGTCATGGGCATGTTTACCCAGCTCGGCCCGCTTCTGATCTACTTTGCAGGCGGCTGGCTCATCATTCGCAGAGCGGACGCCTCCCTGACCGTCGGTACGATTACCGCAACCGTGGCGCTGATTAACCGGCTCTACCGTCCGGTGCAGAGTCTATTGAATATTCAGGTGGACTTTACCCGCTCCATGGCCCTCTTCACCCGTATTTTCAGCTATTTCGACATGAAAAACCCAATTGTGTCGAAGGACAATGGGAAAAAGCCGGACATGGGGCAGGCCGACGTCTGCTATGAGCACGTGGCGTTTTCCTACGATCCCGAAAAGCCCTTGCTGACGGACATCCACTTCACGGTTCCCGCCGGGAGCATGTACGCCATTGTCGGGCCGTCCGGCTCCGGCAAATCCACCGTGGTGAACCTGATTCCCCGGCTCTATGACGTGCTGGGCGGACGGGTGACAATCGGCGGCGTGGATGTGCGGGATATGGATCTGGCCTATCTGCGCTCCAACGTCGGCGTCGTGACGCAGGAATCCTATCTGTTCAACGGGACGATCCGGGAAAACCTGCTCTATGCCAAGCCCGACGCCACAGACGAGGAGCTGGAGCGGGCCTGTAAGATCGCCAATATCCACAGCTACATTGCCGCCCAGCCGGAGGGCTATGAAACCCTTGTGGGCAACCGGGGCCTGAAGCTGTCCGGCGGCGAGAAGCAGCGTCTTTCCATTGCGCGGGTGATTCTGAAGGACCCGAAGATTCTGATTCTGGACGAGGCCACCTCCGCGCTGGATTCCATCTCCGAAAACGCCATTCAGGAGGCGCTGGAGCATCTGATGGAGGGGAGAACCTCCATTGTGATTGCCCACCGCCTGTCCACCGTGCTCAAGGCCGACCGGATTCTGGTCGTCCAGGGGGGCGTGATTGCGGAGGAGGGAACGCACGAAAGCCTGCTTCAGCGCAACGGCATCTACCGGGAGCTGTATGAGACCCAGTTCCGCACGATTCTGGAGCTGGAAAAGAAATAGCAATCACAGAAAATTTACAAATCAAAGGTTGACAAACCGGGCAAACATGCTATAATAGGTTAGCACTCAGATAGAAAGAGTGCTAACCTATTGTGCTTGTATATTATTTTGAGGAGGCATTCCTGATGAAATTAAAGCCCTTAGCTGATCGTGTGCTGCTCAAAGCCACGGAAGCAGAAGAAACCACGAAGTCCGGCATCATCCTTTCCACTGCCAACAAAGAAAAGCCCGTCATCTCCGAGGTCGTGGCGGTTGGCCCCGGCGGGGTTGTGGACGGCAAGGAGATCACCATGACTGT
>JAGAEW010000159.1 GCA_017612935.1 Oscillospiraceae bacterium | reverse complement strand
TGATTCACGAAGGCCGCAACCGCCAGATCCGCCGTATGGCGGAGGCGGCGGGGCTGACCGCCACCCGTCTCAAGCGCATTGCCGAAGGCAGCCTGGAGCTGGGGGACATGAAGCCCGGCCAGTGGCGGCTGCTGGGGGAGGAAGAGCTGGCGGAGCTGCGGCGGGAAACGGAGGCCTCCCGGCAGCTCAGAGAAGCTCCGGCCGGAACCGGCGGGGAAGATTCCATGTGATTCATTCTGTAGGGTAGGAAAGCCTGTATGAAAGACTATGACATCATTGTAATCGGCGGCGGGGCTGCCGGAATGTTTGCCGCCCTGCAGGGGGGCTACGCCGGGGCGCGGGTTCTGCTGCTGGAGCCCAACGAACGTCTGGGCAAGAAACTGTACATTACCGGAAAAGGCCGCTGCAATCTGACCAACAACTGCCCCTGGCAGGAGGTCTTGAAGCAGGTGCCCCGCAATCCCCGCTTTCTCTATTCCGCCCTGTCGGGCTTCACCCCCGCCGACACGGTGACGTTTTTTGAGAGCCACGGCTGCGAGACGAAAACGGAGCGGGGCAACCGGGTTTTTCCGGTGTCGGATCAATCGGCCTCTGTGATTGACGCCCTGAAGACCGCGCTAAGCTACGCTGGCGCAGAGCTGCGCCGGGCCAGAGCGTTGGAGATTCTGACGGGGCCCCGGGGCGTCAGGGGGGTCCGCACAGACCGGGGCGTTTTCGAGGCTCCTGCCGTGATTCTGGCCACCGGAGGCTGCTCCTATCCCGCCACCGGCTCCACCGGCGAGGGCTACCGGATGGCAAAGGCGCTGGGTCACAGCATTGTGCCCCCTGTGGGCTCTCTGGTTCCCATGGTGGAGCGGGGAGACTACTGCGCCCGGATGCAGGGTCTGGCCCTGAAGAACATCAGGCTCCGCCTGTACGAGGCGGGAAAAGACCCTGGGTCGGCAGAGGGGGAAGGCGCTGCGGCTCCGCCGGGAAAGCCCGTCTATGAGGAATTCGGAGAGCTGCTCTTTACCCACTTTGGGCTATCCGGCCCGGTGGCGCTCTCGGCCTCCGCCCACATGGAGCAGGGAAAGTCCTATCGGGTGTCCATTGACCTCAAGCCGGCTCTGGAGGAGGCCGTTTTGGATGCCCGCATTCTGCGGGACTTTGCGGAGGCGAAAAACCGCAGCTTTGAAAACGCCCTTTCCGGCCTCTATCCCAGAACCATGATCCCCATTATGGTGGAGCGCTCCGGCATTCCGGCGGATGCAAAGGTCAATTCCGTGACCCGGGAGCAGCGCCGCCGTCTGCTGGAGCTGACCAAGCAGTTTAGCCTGGAGATTTCCGGCCTGCGTCCGGTGGAGGAGGCAATCGTCACCGCGGGGGGCGTCAGTACAAGGGAGATCGACCCCAAGACCATGGAGAGCAGGCTGGTGCGGGGCCTCTACTTTGCAGGAGAGGTCATAGATGTGGACGCCTATACCGGCGGCTTCAACCTGCAAATCGCCTGGAGCACCGCCTACGCCGCTGCCAACGCCGCAGCCAAGGCTGTTGCTGACGTCGCAGATTATGTCGGTTCCGAGCCGTAGAGGGCTTTGCGGACGGCCCGGAGTTCTCCCTTTCTCTCTATAGAGAGAAAGTCTTATCCTTAACGCTTACACTTACACTTACACTTAAGCTTACACTTATACTTATACTAATACTAATACTATTACTAATACTACATACACCCGACGGGTGGAAGACGGAAGCCGAAAAGCCTTGAAAGGACAGGGATTTCCGCTGCCGGAAGGAAGGAAAAAAAGAAAAAAGCGGCAGGCCGATTTAGGACAGTCACCTGAAATCCACAGGAAGCTCTGGCAAAGATCGTAGAAAGAGAGCCGGAACTTCGGGAGAAAAGCAGGGGAGTTTCGGGTCGAGGTCGGGCATTTATACCCTGCTGTCTGCAAAAAAGAGGGGCCGATGTCCCTTGAAACCGGGGAGCTGGCTGGAAAAACCAGCCCGAATCTCTGGGTTTTCCACGGAAATCCACAGCATATGAACCGGGTTTTCCACCGATGTCCGGGGAAACGGAGGCTGTTTTCCACTGAAATCCACAGGCCGGCAGGGGGTTTTCCACTGCCTCCCACCGGATCTCAAGAGGCTTTTCCACAGATATTGGGGCCGCTGCCTCAAGGGAAAGGCGGCCGCCTGCTCCGGGCCTGACGCTTAGAACGCTGAATTCTGAACCGAAGGAAGGTTTCTATGATATGAATCAAACAAACGAAATCCAATCCGCCCCTGCAGCCGAGTTTATCTCCGTGGCCATTGACGGCCCTGCCGGCGCAGGAAAGAGCACCATCGCCAGACGGCTGGCGGCGGAGCTCGGCTACCTCTACGTGGACACGGGGGCGATTTACCGCACCGTGGGCTATCACATGAAGCTCATGGGCATCGGGGCCAGGGACGCCGACGGCATCCGCCGCTGCATCGACGATGTAAACATCGAAATCTCCTATCAGGACGACGGGCTGCAGCACATGATCCTCAACGGGCAGGACGTAACGGAGCTGATCCGCAGCCCGGAGATCTCCATGATGGCCTCCGGTGTCTCCGCCCAGAGCTGCGTGCGGGACTATCTGCTGGAGATGCAGCGGACGCTGGCCCGCACCCACAACGTCATCATGGACGGGCGGGACATCGGCACCGTGGTGCTGCCCCGGGCGCAGGTCAAGATCTACCTCACCGCCTCCGCCGAAATTCGGGCCGAGCGCCGCTATAAGGAGCTGCTGGCCAAGGGGGAAAAGCTCCGCTACGAGGAGGTCTATACCGATGTGGTCAAGCGGGACGAGCAGGATATGAACCGCCCAATCGCCCCCCTCAAGTGCGCCAAGGACGCAGTGGTGGTGGATGGCTCCTACATGACGGTCAATCAGGTGGTGGCGGAGATAAAGGCCATCATTCGAAAGAAGGCAGAAGCCCATGGATGACAAGCCGATTTCCTCCCTCGCGCAGGAGGCGCAAAAGCCTGCCGAGCCCCCAAGAGCCAACGGGCGCAAAAAGAAAAAGGAGCCTGGAAACGGCTTCATGGTTCACTGCATCTATCCGCTGATTCACCTGTTTTTATGGCTGTTTCTGCGCTTGTATCACTGGCCCAGGTTCCGGGGGCGGGAGAATCTGCCCAAGGGCCCCTGTGTAATCTGCGCCAATCACTCCGGCCTGGCGGACCCCTTCTGGGTGGCCCTGCTGATGGGAACCCATCTGCCGCCCTGGTCCATGGCCCGCAGCACCCTGTTTCGGAACCGGCTGTTCGCAAGCTTTCTCAGATCTCTGCGGGCCTTCCCGGTGGATCGGGATAACCCGGACCTGACCGCCATCAAGAAGGCTCTGAGCCTGCTCAAACGGGGAGAGTATCTGCTGATCTTCCCGGAGGGAACCCGGGTGAAGGGGAACAAGCGCTCCCAGCCCAAGTCCGGGGCAGTCATGCTGGCCCAGCGGGCGGGGGTTCCCATTGTACCGGTCTATGTCACCCACGGGCGCAAGCCCTTCCAACCGGTGCTGGCGGTTATGGGAGAGGCCTATACGCCGGCCTTCAGCTCCCGTCGCCCCGACGCTGCCGAGTTAGAGCGGCATACTGCGGAGCTGATGCAGAAAATCTATGAGCTGCCCAAGGACAGGGCACAGACGGGGGAGACAGAATGAAGATTACCCTTGCAGATACTGCGGGCTTTTGCTTCGGCGTCCGCAGGGCGGTGGAGCTGGTGGAGCAGACGGCCCGGACGGGAGCCTCTGTCGTTACGCTGGGGCCGATTGTCCATAACCGTCACGTGGTGGAGCGCTTCAATGCCCTGGGGGTGCGGGAGGCCGCAAGCGCCGGGGAGATTCCCGACGGGGCTACAGTGATTATCAGGGCTCACGGCGTGGGCCGGGCCGTCTATGAGGAGCTTGCCGCCCGGGGGCTGGCGGTGGTGGACGCCACCTGTCCCTTTGTGGACCGAATCCACAAGCTGGTGCAGCGGGCGGAGCAGGAGGGCAGAAAAGCTGTGATTTACGGGGCCAAAGTTCACCCCGAGGTGGTCGGAATCTCCGGCTGGTGTGACGATCCGCTGGTGGTGGAGCGCCCCGAGGAGCTGGAAAATTGGCTGAAGGAAGCGCCGGAACGACAAAATCTGCCCCTCGCTTTGGTGGCTCAGACCACTTCGAATCAGAAATTATGGAAAAAATTTGTGGAAACCGCAAATTTACTCTGTACAAACTGCAAAAAATTTGATACAATATGCAAAGCGACTGAGAAAAGGCAGAACGCAGCGGCAAAATTAGCCGCTCAGAGCGACGCGATGATCGTGGTGGGCGACAAGACCAGCTCCAATACCCGGCAGTTGGCCGCCATCTGCGAGGCCCACTGCGGAAGGGTCTGGCTGGTGGACAATGCCTCCGAGTTGGCGGACTGCGATTTTTCAGAGCTTCGTGCCATCGGCATCACGGCAGGGGCATCAACACCTGCGTGGATAATAAAGGAGGTCAATCAAACCATGGATGAAATCAAAACAGTAGATACTGCTGCAACGGAGGAAAGCTTTGAGGCGCTGCTTGACGCAAGTATCAAAACTCTAAACACAGGAGAT
>JAGAEW010000158.1 GCA_017612935.1 Oscillospiraceae bacterium | reverse complement strand
CGAACCCCCGACCTACTGCTTAGAAGGCAGTTGCTCTATCCAGCTGAGCTACTGGCGTATATGGAGCGAGTGATGGGAATCGAACCCACGCCCACAGCTTGGAAGGCTGTTGTACTAGCCGTTATACTACACCCGCAGCTTTCTCGAACGATTCAGCTTTGAAATTTTACCATATTATTTCCAGATTGTCAAGGTTTTTTATTCTAAAAAATCAAAAGCTTTTCCATTTAAGACTGCTTCACGCAGTGCATCTCCCTCATAACGCAGCTTCAAGGAGAAAAACGGAGCCCGGCTTTCCATGAGAGCCAAAAAAATCCGGTCGCCTTCCCATTGGGGAAGGGTGTGGAATCGCGCCTTCGGGACCCACTCCAACACGCCCTCGTCGCAGTCCTTCAGGCGCCCGGTAAAGCCGGTGGCGTGAAACAGGTGCATATATTCCCCCTCCCAGCGGTCGGATACAAAGGTGACAATGCCGCAGTAGCGCCACTCGGTGAGACAGAGCCCCGTTTCCTCCCGGGCCTCCCGCAGGACACAGTCCTCAGGGCTCTCATTTTCCTCAAAGTGTCCGCCGATGCCGATCCATTTGTCCCGGTTCAGATCGTTTTCCTTTTTGACGCGATGCAACAGCAGATAGGCGCCGTCTTGCTCAATATAGCACAGGGAAGTGTTCTTCATGGAAAGGTCCCTCCGATCCGCTCACAGTTGCCCGTTGAAGCCGTTGTCTATCACAATATTTATCGCGCTGTGGAGATTTTCAATCTCAATGCTGGGGCTGCCGGGGGCAAATTCCCCGTCCAGCGTCCAATCCATGCCGGGGTCCGCCTCCACTGTGAGTTTCCTGGCGGAGCGGAAGATCAAGGCAGGAGAATCGTAGTGCTGAACCGAGAGAGAACGGATTATTCCCGCCAGCTCCCCCATACCGCTGGGATACCGAACCAGCAGCAGCTCAAAGCGTCCGTCGTTCATGTCCACAATTTCCGGATCCAGCGTCAGGATCCCGCCCACAGAGGTGGAGTTGCTGATGGCGCCGAAGATATAATCTCCCTCCTCGCGCAGGCCGTCGTCCAGACTCAGCGCGACATGATAGCGGTGCAGAGAGGAAAGCTCCCGAATTCCACCGAGAACATACGCCAAATGGCCCAGCACGTTTTTGACGTTCTGAGGGGTAGCGTAGGAGGTCTTGGTAAAGGCACCGAAGGAGGCCACATAGGTAAAATACCGGTCCCGGAATCTGCCGACATCATAGGCAACTGCATTGCCGGCCACGATAGCCTGCGCAGCCTGAAGAACATTTTTCGGCAGGCCGAGGCTGGAGGCAAAGTCGTTGGTGGAACCGGCGGGAATATATCCCACCGGGGTCTTTGCGCCGGAACGGACCAGCCCGGAAATCACTTCGTTAAAGGTCCCGTCGCCGCCAATACAGACAAGCAGATCCGAATCCCCGGCAAACTCGGCGGCAAGTTCGGTGGCGTCGCCCCGTTTTTGCGTCATAAAAGTCATGCAGGCGTAGCCTGCCCTGCTGAAAATAGAGAGAATCTCCGGCAGATGGGGATTGGCTTTTTTGGTCCCGGAAGTGGGATTCATAATCAGCAGCAGCCGTTTCATTTCTATTTCCTCCGACTCTGTGCCGGCAGCAGCCCGCAATCCCGGCCCGGAGATTGCGCTGTCGTTTTCCGCCTGGTTCGGCGGCTTTTTCCCGGGAGGCGCTTCGACCTTCGGCAAAACCGCTGCTCTTGTATCCGGCAAAAAATAACAGGCAGAACGCGGGCCGCGAATTATGAAAGATGCTTGCCTGAAATCTGCCATGATTATACCACAGCTTTCCGCCTTGTCAAGGGAGTTCTCCGAGCCGCAGGACGGCGCCGCAGCTTTCGCATTGCTCTTATGCAAAATTCCCCCGTCGCTTATGCAGATTTTTGTTGTTTTTCACAGACATCAGCCGGTAAAAATAAAAAATTTTTCTGTAGAAAGCTGTGTACAAACCGAAAAAAGTTTGTTATAATAGGAAATAAAATAAAATGGGGGAGGTTGTTGAAACCATGTTAGGCAAGTCTGCGGTGCTGTTTCTTTTGAACGATACCGGGCGGACCGGGAGCGATGCGCCGTTGATGATGCAGCCGGTTTTGGGAGTCCCCTTACTGCAGTGGCTGACCTACGCCTTAAGACGGGCGGAGGTGCGCCGCTTCTTTCTGGTCTGCACTCCCGCGTGGCAGGAAGCAGCCGGTGCCTGTTTTCCTGTGGATGTGCAGCTTACTGCCGCATCCAGCGAGAATCCCGGGGATCAGCTTCATGTGTTTCTTTCCACCGCCGAGGACGAGGAGCAGGATGTTCTGACCGTCACCGGCCCGGCTGTCTACATGGGAAGGCAGCGGCACACCGGCTCCGGGCCGGGCAACGCCTGCATGGTAGACCGTCAGGCGCTGATGGACGCTCTGGACCAAACAGCCCCTATTGGCCACTTTCTCCGGCAAAACGGCGCTCCCCTCAGCGAAGAAGACGGCTTTTTCTCCCTGAACGGGCCAGAGGATCTGCTCCGTCTGCGGGAGCCGCTGATTCAGGATCTGCTTCTGAGTTTCATGGGCTCCGGTGTGGAGATTTGGGACCCTTCCAACACCTATGTGACCCCCGGTGTGGAAATCGGAATCGGCACAACGCTGCTGCCCGGTACCGTGCTGGAGGGCAAGACCACTGTGGGATACGGCTGCACCATCGGACCGAACACCCGCGTCATCGACACCGAAATCGGAAACCACTGTGTGGTGGAGCAGTCCCGGGTGGAAGCATCCAGGCTGGGAAACGATCTGCAGGTTGGTCCCTTTGCAAATCTCCGTTCCGGCACCGTCATGGAGAATGGCTCCAAGGCCGGCGCCTTTGTGGAACTGAAAAACACAAACCTCGGCCGTCAAGCCAAGGTTCCTCATCTGAGCTATCTGGGGGATGCCGCCATTGGGGCGGAGACCAACGTGGGCTGCGGCACTGTGACCGCGAACTTCGACCGGGTTCAAAAGCACCCAACCGTGGTGGAGGAGAATGCCTTTCTGGGCTGCAACACGGTGCTTGTCGCCCCGGTTAACGTGGGCCGAGGCGCCTATGTGGCAGCAGGCTCTGTCATCACCGAGGACATCCCGCCCCAGGCGCTTGCCATCAGTCGCCCCAAGGAACAAATTAAGAAGGAATGGGCCCTGAAAAACAAACGGGCCGATTCATAAAAGACAAACAATTTGATCAGGAGGTAATTTCAGAATGATCATAGAAGGAAGATCCGTCAGAGTGTTTAGCGGGGTTAGCAGCAAGCCCCTGGCGGAGCGCATTTGCCGCGAGCTCGGCGTGGAACTGAGCGACAATACTTTGGACACCTTTTCCGACGGTGAAATCAGCGTTAGAATGAAGGAAAGCGTTCGCGGCCAGGATTGCTTCGTGGTGGCGTCCACTTGCAAGCCGGTGAACGACAACCTGATGGCACTGCTGATCAATATTGACGCCCTGCGCCGCGCCTCTGCCGGTCGTATCACCGCCGTGATTCCCTACTACGGCTACGCCCGTCAGGACCGGAAAGCAAAAGGTCGGGATCCCATTACCTCCAAGCTGGTAGCCAACATGATCTGCGCCGCCGGCGCAGACCGGGTTCTGACCATGGATCTCCACGCCGCCCAGATTCAAGGCTTCTTCGACATCCCTCTGGATCACCTCACCGGCACGGATCTGTTTGTGAAATATTTTATGGAGAAATTCGACCCCGCCGTGTGCGACCACGCCAATATTGTGGCTGTTTCTCCCGACGTGGGCTCCGTCGCCCGTACTCGGAACTTTGCCAGGATGGTGCAGATGGATCTCGCCATCGTGGACAAGCGCCGTCCCCGTCCGAATGTCTCCGAGGTGGAGCACGTTATCGGCGATGTTGCCGGTAAGACCTGCATCATGCTGGACGACATCGTGGATACTGCCGGTTCCCTCTGCAACGCCGCGCAGGCGCTGATCAACAACGGCGCCAAGGAAGTCTATGCCTGTGCCACCCACGGTGTCCTGTCCAAATGTGCCTGGAAACGGGTGGAAGACAGTGTGATCAAGGAGCTGGTGCTGCTGGACACCATTCCGCTGCCCGAGGACTACGCCGGCACCAAGATCAAGCAGCTCTCCGTTGCGAAGGTCTTTGCAGAATCCATCCGCCACATTCACGAAGAAACCTCTATCTCCGATTTCATCTACGGCGCCCGCTGATGCGCCGCAGCGAAACCGTAATACGCCGCACCAATAAAATGTTTCATTTGACCGCAGTGGCGTCGCGCTGAAGGCGCTGTCCGGTTTGCATCCTTTGGCGCAAATGCTGTCTCATGCTGTCTCCGACCCGCGGAACGCGCAATCAAGCGCTTTCTGAGTATTTTGATCAGAGACAAGTATAAATTGTCAAACACGACCGATCTGCAGATCGGTCGTGTTTGAACTCCGAAGGAACTTGGGAGTAGCTATGTTTTTCAAAAATTCTTCTGTGGACTGGCTCATCATCGGCCTGGGAAACCCGGGGCGGGAATATGAACGCACCCGGCACAATGTGGGCTTCCGCACTGTGGAGCTGCTGGCCGGGCGGGCCGGCGTGAAGCCCAACCGGGCAAAATTCCGGGCTCTGAGCTGCACGGCGGAGCTGGCGGGGCAGCGGGTGCTGCTGCTGAAGCCGGAAACTTTTATGAACAATTCCGGCGAGGCCGTTCAACTGGCGGCCATGTTCTACAAAGTGCCGATTTCCCATATTCTTGTGGTATCGGACGATATATCCCTCCCGGTGGGGAGAATTCGCGTCCGGGCTGAGGGCTCTGCCGGCGGACATAACGGGCTGAAATCCATTATTGCCCATCTGGGCAGTCAGGACTTTCCCCGGGTCAAGATCGGGGTCGGTGCGAAGCCCCATCCGGACTATGATCTGGCAGACTGGGTGCTGTCCGCCTTCTCTGCCGAAGAAGAGAAGGCTCTGGCGCCGGCTCTGGAGCACGCAGCCGACGCTGTACTGGAGCTGATACAGCACGGCGTTCAGAGCGCCGCCGGAAAATTCAACGGCATGAAATAATACAAGAAATTTACAAACTACGCATCCGATTTTGCAGGCGGACCGGCTCTACCTGCAAAATCGGATGTAAGCTGTCCTGAAAGGAACCCGCTATGGAGCTTGTCATCCGTGCCCTGCAGGGGCTTCCCGAATATGAAACCATCCGAAAGACACTGCGGAGCAATCGCTCCGTCGGTGTGTCCGGTGCGGCGCAAATCAACCGTTCCCACCTGATTGCAGCCCTGTATCGGGATTTTGAGGAACCGATTCTGGTGATCTGTCAGGATGAGTTGGCCTGCCGCCGGACGCAGGAAGAGCTGGCCGCCTTTTTGGGCATTTCATTCCCCATTCTACCGTCCCGGGAGCTGACCTTCTATGATACCGCCGCCGCCTCCCGCCAGTGGGAGCAGAAGCGGCTGCGGCTGCTCTACCGCATGGCGACGGGGGAGGAGCGACTTGTAATTGCCTCCTGGGAAGCGCTCTGCCTGCGAACCATGCCAAAGCATACCCTGATGGGCGCGGCAATCGACCTGCGCCCGGGAGCGATTTTCAATCTGGAGGAGCTGGCCAGCCGTCTGCTTCTGAGCGGCTATACCCGCTGCCAGATGGTAGAGGGCGTTGGGCAGTTTGCAATCCGCGGCGGAATTTTGGACCTCTACAGCCCCGCCATGGAAAACCCGCTCCGGGTGGAATTCTTCGGAGACGAGGTCGATGCTATGGGCCTGTTTGATCCGCTGACCCAGCGCAGAACCGAAAACCTGGAGCGGGCTGTCATTCTGCCTGTGGCAGAGACCCTGCCCATGCTCCACCCCGGCGGTCTGGCGGGCCTTTGCGACGATCTGGAGCAGCTGATTGCCCGGCAAAAGCGGCGCAGAGCGCCCCACGAGGCTCTGATTCACACGCTGCAGTCCGATCTGGAAACCCTGCGAACCCGGAGCTTCTTCGGGGCCAGTGACCGCTATTTCAGCCTGATTTATCCCGAGCTTTGCACGGCAGCGGACTATCTGCCTGCCGTCGGCATTGCTGTGTTCTGGGATCACGGCAATCTCCGCCGTGCAGCGGCGGGGGCGGAGGAAAATCTGGGCTTGCAGTTGGATGGTCTGCTGCAGGACGGCGTGCTGTCAGGAGAGCTCTGTGAGTTCAGCCGGGACTGGGATGGCCTGTGTGAGAGTCTGAAAGGCCATCCCGCCGTCTTTTTGGATGCCTTTCTCTCCGCAGCTTACCCCGAGGGACTTCAGCCGGCAGCTCTGGTAGACATCGTGGCAAAGCAACTGCCCTCCTATGGCGGCAATCTGGACGTGGCCGCTCAGGACATGGCCCACTATCGGAAAAACGGCTATCGCACACTGGTTCTTTGCGGCAACCGTCGCCGAGGCGAGATTTTGGAAGCCCACCTGCGGGACAAGGGAATTGAAGTTTCCATGACCTTTCCCGCCACAGACTGGCCCGCCCCCGGCGGGGTGTTCCTGACCGACGGCTCCCTGCCCAGCGGCATGGAATATCCCACCGTGAAGCTGGCGGTCCTCACCGAGGGCCAGCTTCTGACCAAAGGGGCCCGCAGGCCCAGGGCCAAGTCCAAAACCACCAATCGTCAAAAGCTCAACTCCTTCACCGATCTGACACCGGGGGATCTTGTGGTCCATGAGTACCACGGTATCGGGCGCTATGTCTGCATGGAGCAGATGAAGGTAGACGGAGCGGTTAAGGATTATGTAAAAATTGCCTATCAGGGCTCGGACCTGCTCTATGTGCCGGCCACCCAGATGGACTTAATCTATAAATACATCGGAGCCGCCCAGGACAGTCCCGTGAAGCTGAACAAGCTGGGGGGCGACGCCTGGGAAAAGACAAAAAAACGGGCTAAGGCCGCCGTCAAGGATCTGGCGGAGGGGCTGATTCAGCTCTATGCCGCCCGCAAGCGGCTTATGGGCTTTGCCTTTGCCGCCGATACTCCCTGGCAGCAGGAATTTGAAGACAACTTTCCCTATACGGAAACCGACGATCAGCTCCGCTGCATCGCGGAAATCAAAGCAGACATGGAATCTCCGTCTCCGATGGACCGCCTGCTCTGCGGCGATGTGGGCTTCGGCAAAACCGAAGTTGCCCTTCGGGCAGCGATGAAGGCCATGCTGGATTCCAAGCAGGTGGCCATTTTAGTCCCCACAACGGTTCTGGCTCAGCAGCACTATATGACCGCCATGCGGCGCTTCGAGGGCTTTCCGGTCCATGTAGAGCTTCTCTCCCGCTTCCGCAGCCCGGCCCAGCAGAAGTACGCGCTGGCGGGACTGCGGGCCGGCACTGTGGATTTGATCGTGGGAACCCACAAGCTGCTGCAAAAGGACGTGGTGTTTAAGGACCTGGGCCTGCTCATCGTGGACGAGGAGCAGCGCTTCGGCGTCACCCACAAGGAACGCCTGAAGGAGCTCTCCAAGGGCGTGGACGTTCTGACCCTGTCCGCAACTCCGATTCCCCGGACGCTGAATATGGCACTGTCGGGAATTCGGGATATGTCCACCATCGAGGAGCCGCCTATGGACCGCTATCCGGTGCAGACCTTTGTGCTGGAGCACAACGAAGCTGTTCTGGACGACGCCATTCGTCGGGAGCTTGCCCGAGGCGGACAGGTCTACTATCTCCACAACCGGGTGGAAAGCATTTCTCAGTGCGCTGCCCGGCTGGCGGCACGGCACCCCGGCGCAGAGCTGGCGGTAGCCCACGGAAAGATGAACGAGGACCAGCTCGGCGACGTGATGCAGCGCATGGCGGATGGCGAGGTGCAGATTCTGGTCTGCACGACAATCATCGAAACCGGTATCGACATTCCCAACGTCAACACCCTGATTATTGAGGATGCCGACCGCCTCGGTCTGGCACAGCTCCATCAGATTCGCGGACGAGTAGGCCGGTCCTCCCGGCACGCCTTCGCATATCTCAGCTTCCGCCGGGGCAAAGTCCTTTCGGAGGTGGCGGAAAAGCGTCTCGACGCGATCCGGGAATACGCGGAGTTCGGCTCCGGCTTCAAAATTGCCATGCGAGATCTTGAGATCCGCGGTGCCGGAAATCTGCTGGGAGCAGAACAGTCCGGTCACATTGTCTCCGTGGGCTATGATATGTATCTCAAGCTTTTGGAGGAGGCGGTTTTGGAGGAGCAGGGAGACAGAGAGCCCCGTGCCGTGGAGTGTACAGCCGACTTTGACATCACCGCCAACATCGACAAATCCTATGTGGACAACGGTGAACAGCGCATGGACCTCTATCGGCGCATGGCGGCGATTCGCTCCCAGAGCGATGCAGACGAGCTTCTCGACGAGATCGTGGACCGCTACGGCGATCCGCCCAGAGGCGTTTTGAACCTGATCGACGTGGCCCTGCTCCGGGCCAGAGCCGCAAAGCTGGCCGTCGTGGATATCAGTCAAAAAGGGCAGGATGTGTTCTTTACACTGCTGGCGCTGGATGTCGAGAAGCTCTCCGCCCTCTGCGCCGCCTCCGGCCTCGCCGGACGCCTATTCCTCCAGCCGAAGAGCAAGCAGCCCACTCTGCGGCTGCGGCTGCTGCGGGGAGAGAACAGTCTGAAGGCAGCCTCCGCCCTTGTGGAAGCCTTTGCCGGACTGGTAGATTTGGAGCAGAACGCGGACTGAGCAGAATCGGGAAGAAAAATATCGAAGCGTAACGAATTGTAATTGCTTTTTGCGGAAAACTTATGTATAATACGAATTCAGAGCAAATAAAAGGGGGTATCACCTTGGCGAAAGGAAAATTTGAGAGCGGTCAGAAAAGCAAGATCAGGAATCAGGGGAATTCCGAGCTTTATGCCGTAAAAGATAAGCCGTCTTCCGGTAAGTCGGGACACAGAAAAAAATGGCCGATTTTGGCAGCAGTCGCCGGCGTTGCCGTGCTTGCAGTGGGGGTCGTGCTGATCGGAAAATTTGTCTTAGGCAGAGGTATCTCCTCTCGCGGAGACTCCAGCTCCGCGGTTTCCACAACAATTCCGGGCCTCAGCAGAGCAGAGCTTGAACAAAAGGCGAACGACATCGGTATGACCCTGAACCGGGATCTGGTACTGACGCTGGTTCCCGTCTTTGAAGAGGGCGCCGTGCTCACTGAACAGGAGAAGAACATCACGCCAGAGCGCTTTACCCTTCCCCGGACCGAAACCGGCGTGGAGTTTGATTTTGCCAGCTTCCATGCGGATCTGGACGCTCGTGCGGCTCAGGGCGAGACAATCTTTTCGGTAGACCTTCTGGACTACCTGACCCTGGACGAAAAGAAGCTTCAGGACGCAGCAAAGCGCATTGCAACGGAGTTTAATATTGATAAGAAATCCTCTGTTGTAACCCTGGAGGACTTGTCGGAAGATGAGGCCGACAAGGATGGCGAAAAATCTGAGGATCAGGCCGATGCCCCCAGCCGTCAACTGGTGATTCATCTTGGGGCCTCTGGGCGAAAGGTTTCCGAAGATGACATTATCAAAGTGTTGACAGCCTCCTACAAGGAGGTGGTAGCCGGGAACAACCCGGACCAGGCGCTTCAGCCCTCGCTGAACTACAAGCTGGAACGTCAGGAAGAAGCCCTGGATCTCGACCAACTCTGGAAAACCTACTGCAAGGATGCGGTGGAGCCCTCCTTCGACCCCAAAACCGGTGAGGTCATCGATGGCCGGGACGGATATGGCTTTGATCGACAGGAACTGAGCACCAAGCTTCTGACTGCCGCCCCCGGTTCTGAAATTAAAGTCACAATGAGCAAGCTGAAACCGAACAAGGATGCCAAGACACTCCGGGAGCATCTGTTTAAGGACGTGCTGGCGGAAGCCCACACCCACCATTCCGACAACTGGAACCGGACGATCAACCTGAAGCTGGCCTGCGAGGCAATTAACGGAACCGTTATTTTACCTGGGCAACTGTTCTCCTTCAATGATACCGTCGGAGAACGGACGGAGGAACGAGGCTTCAAGGACGCCATTGCCTATGTGGGTGGCGAATCCGTGCCGGATCTGGGCGGCGGAATCTGTCAGGTCGCTTCCACTATCTATTACGCCGTTCTGCATGCGGATCTCGAAACCGTAGAACGCGAACCCCATCTGTACAAGGTCGATTACGTCCCCGGCGGCATGGATGCCACAATTTACTGGGGTTCCCATGACTATAAGTTCAAAAACAACTCGGAGTATCCCATCAAAATCGAGGCTTCCGTTGCCAATCAGCAGGTCAACATCGTCCTGCGGGGTACCGAATGGAAAGACTATACCCTGGAGCTTTCCTCGGAGGAGCTGTCCAAGGTGGAATGGAAAGAGGTCGTAAAGGAAGTCCCCAGAGACGGAACCTATTATGAGGGCGAGGTCATCACCACCCCCTACTACGGATACAAGTATGCGGTCTATAAGACGACCTATGACAAGGACGGAAAAAAGATCGGGACAACCCAGATTGGGATCAGCGAATACAGCAAGCGGGATAAGGTGATTGCCCATCTGGCAGCGCAGAACCAGCCAAAGCCCACGGAGCCAAAGCCGACTCAGCCGAAGCCCACGGAGCCAAAGCCGACCCAGCCAAAGCCCACGGAGCCGAAGCCGACCCAGCCAAAGCCCACGGAGCCGAAGCCAACACCGACGCAGCCGACGCCCACCCAGCCTGCTCCCACCCAGCCGGCCCCCCAGCCTACAGAGCCGGCTCCTACACAGCCAACTCCCCAGCCTACAGAACCGGCTCCGACTCAGCCGGCCCCTCAGCCCACGGAGCCGCCCCCGCAGCCCTCGGAGAATGAGTGAGCCTGCACCGGGTGGATTCGGTAAAATGATTGCCCCATTCAACCGCAACGGTTGAATGGGGCGTATTTTTTAGCGCTTCTGTTTCAGCGCTTCTATCAGATGCAGGCAGAGAGGGGCGGACCGGCCTCTATGCTTCGGGATCCAGAACTGTTCCAATCAAGAAGGGCAGATTCGCCTCAGTGTCGATCAGCAGATAGACAAAGGGGCGATCCAGATTCACGTGCCGGGTGATCTCCGCAGGGATCGAGCATCCTTCGGTCATCTCTACAACAGTGGCAGCGGCTGCCTTCGTTCCCTCCTCCTCCACGGAAATAAAGGTTTTGTGGAGAATGCGGCTGATTGCAAGATTCCCGTCTGCAGAGCTCCCGAGGCCGGAGAAGTCTGCCTTGACAGGGTCAAAGGCCAGATTCATGCCCATGGCCTGCATGACTTCTGAAAGCTCTGCGCTGTATTCCAGCTTGAATTTGAGCAGGGAAACCTCCACCGATTCCGGGCTGGCCGACTCCAGCAGGCTCTGCAGCTCGGCCCCGGTCAGGGAACCCACATAGTCCTTCAGGCTGAGGCCCTCCTTGGGCAGCAGACCCACAAAGGCATATTTCCCGCCCTTGTAGGGCTTCAGGAAACCCACAGCCGTTTCGTTTTCCAGATAGAATTCCTCGGTAGACTTCATATATTCTGCCTGTCGGGTTTCGCCGTTTTCCAGGGTGAAGTCTCCGGCAGACACGTCCGAGTGCTCATAGGGGCTTTCCCACTTGCCGTCAAAGGCCAGCGCATTGGCCAGATACATCACGGCATCTTCCGGAATCTGATTCAAAATTTCCGGGATCCTGCCGTCGGTTTTTGTTTCGACCCATCCGTTGATTTCCTTCAGGGTGCCCTTGTCAAAGGGGGCCTTGTAGAGATCTGCGCCGTAGTAGTCGGCGTTGGTCTGCAGAAAGTTCTGCTTGACGGTGAAGCGGGAATCGTCTTTGAACCAAACTGAATTGGCCAGCTTCAAGCTGTTGTCCCCGGGAAGGGTATCCAGATAGCTGCGAACAAAGCGATTGAGCCGATTTTTGTCCATGCCCAGCGTCTGCTCCATCTGGGCGAGCGTCTCCCCCTCGGCTCCGTTGGCCGTCATAGCCAGAGCAGTAAGCACCGACAGAGGGGAAATCAGGCTGTTTTTGTCGCTTTCATTTCCGGCCCGGAACAGCCGCAGGGCAAAGTCTGCGGCCGCTGCCGCGTCCGCCTGCTGCACCGGAGTGGAAGCGCCCCGGTGCGGAGTAATGTTTTCCATCAAATCTGCCGCCTGCACGCTGGGGGCAAAGGCCGCGCAGCCTGCCAGTTGCAGGCTCAAAAGGACCGCCAGCAGCAGGGCGACCGTTAATGTCAGTTTTCTACGTTTCATGTTGTTTGCTCCTTTTCATGTTCGTTTTTCCGGAAGGAATGGCTACACTGCTTAGACGGTGCCAATCGTCTGTAGTTCCACAAAATCGGAATTTTTTTTCAGGTTTTCAATTTGTTCATATTTGCTTAAGGCTGAGCTAAGATTTCTCCGTTATACTGACATCAGAAGCCACAAAACAGAACGACACAAATCCAATTATAAGTCAGGAAGGAGATCAACTGTTATGAAACATCCTGCTATAAATCCCATAGGCCTGTTTCTGAGCACTCTGCTTGCTCTGAATTTGACTGCCTGCGCCACTGCACCGAAAACCCAGGCAAGCAACTCGAAAGCAAATTCCAGCAGCGCCGCCGTCGACCCTGTCCCCCAGAAAAACAGCACCGAGGCTGCCACAGGGAGCAGCGCCGCAAGCAGCCTGCGCCAATCCGACAACAGCGCAGAGCTGTCAGAGCTTTTCAGCCAACGGGATTTGGAGCAAAGCCCGGATCTGCGGGAGGCGGAATGCTTCACGCTTCAAGACGGGACTGACATTACCCTCAATACCGAAGGCGTCTACGTTTTAGAGGGCAGCGCGAAAAATGTCACCGTCTATGTAGAAGCAGGGGATGAGGATAAGATCCAACTGGTTTTGAGGGGCCTGCAGGTGGAAAACGACAGCGTTCCCGTAATTTACGTCAAGAACGCAGACAAGGTTTTTCTCACAACTGTGGAGGGCAGTGAGAACAGCCTCGCCGTCACCGGAGCCTTTACCGCCGACGGCAGCGCCAACACCGACGCCGTAATCTTTTCCCGGGACGATCTGGTGCTGAACGGCCTGGGGGCGCTGACCGTCAACTCCACAGATAACGGAATCAGCTGTAAGGACGCTCTGAACATCACCGGCGGCACCATCACAGTCACCGCCCGGGGGCATGGACTGGAGGCAAACGACCTGATTGCAGTGGCGGACGGGACGCTCCGTATTACCGCAAATCAGGACGGCCTGCACGCGGAAAACAAGGACGACGACCGGGAGGGACAGATCTTCATCTACGGGGGTGAACTGACTGTCAGCGCCGTGGACGACGGCCTGCACGGGGTCAGCATCGTCCGGATTGAGGGCGGCAGCCTGAACATCACCGCTGCAGAAGGCATTGAAGGCACCTGGGTTCAGCTCAATGGCGGAACCGTTGTGATACAGGCCGGGGATGACGGCATCAATGGGGGAAGAAAGTCTGCCTCCTACGCCGTCTGCGTGGAAATCAACGGCGGGACCCTGGAGATTGCCATGGGACGAGGGGATACCGACGCCATTGATTCCAACGGGGATCTCAAAATCACCGGCGGAGTCATCAACATTACCGCCCAGAGCCCCTTCGATTACGATGGCGCTCTCACCCATACCGGCGGCACCATCACCGTCAACGGCGTGCAGAGTTCAGAAATAACCAACCAGTTTGCCGGCGGTCCCGGCGGACGCCGAAGATAAGGGCAACGTCCGGGGCGGGAGTGGACAAGCGCTTCCACCCCGGAAAGCATCTGCGTAATGCCCTGCTCTTTTTCATTCCCTCGGGATTCTTGCTTTTTTCTGGAACTGGGAATTGACGGGACGCCATACGCGTGATATAATCTCGGTATTCCAACCGAAAGAACTGAGCAAAAATGACTTCCTTTCTTTTTGAAAACACCCTGCTGGGGGTAGGACTGGCCATGGACGCCTTCTCCGTTTCTCTGGCCAACGGGCTGCGGGAGCCCCGAATGCGGCGACGCCGGATGCTGCTGATCGCCGGCGTCTATGCAGCCTTCCAGTATTTGATGCCCCTGCTGGGCTGGATCTGCGTCCACACCGTTGTGGAGCTGTTCTCCTCTCTGGAAAAACTGATTCCCTGGTTTGCCCTGCTGCTGTTGGGCTGGATCGGCGGAAAGATGCTGTTCGAGGGTCTGCGGGAGCAGGACGAAGCCTTTTCTGCCGAGGAACTGCGCCTGTCTTCTCAAATGCTGATCGCTCAGGGGCTTGCCACCTCCATCGACGCCCTCTCCGTGGGCTTCACCATTGAACGATACGGCTTTTGGCGGGCCAATGCCGCCTCCATGATAATCGGCGGCGTCACGCTGCTGATCTGTCTTGTGGGGCTGCTGCTGGGAAAACGGGCCGGAACCAAGCTCTCCCGTTACGCCTCTTTGCTGGGAGGCATGATTCTCATCTCCATTGGCTTTAAGATTTTTCTGGAAGGACTGAGATAGCCTGGGGGCAGCCCGGGAGAGCGGTGTGCGCCCCTGCGGGTGCAATAAGCCGCCGAGCCCAGCGTGGGGACAGACAACGCTTATTTGGCCTTCAGAATGAATGCAAGTTTCTAAAGGCAAATCCGGCAGAGTTTTGCTTTGGCAGGCAGAGCAATCGCGCCTTGCGCCGGTCGCAGAGCCCCATGAGACGGATATGCGCCAAAGGCCACAGCCCCTTTGTGCGCTGCCGCTCCAATCATTTGATTCATT
>JAGAEW010000157.1 GCA_017612935.1 Oscillospiraceae bacterium | reverse complement strand
GCTTTTTTGAGATGTGGGAGTTGGCTGCCACAAAATCAACGATCTGGCTTTGAATGCGATTAAAATACTGAAAGGTCGCAGGCGCGCCAACCACGGTCCCGCTCATTCGAACCGGGTGAATGGTCATTCCGGCAGTCGGAGCAATCATACAGCACTGAGCCGCAACTGCCAGCGGTACGCCGATGGAGTGTCCGCCGCCCAAAACGAGGGAGACCGTCGGCGTCCGCATTCCGGAAATCAGCTCCGCAATGGCGAGCCCGGCTTCAATGTCGCCGCCCACAGTGTTGAGCAGCAGGAGCAGACCATCCACCTGCTCATTTTCTTCAATTTGTGCAAGCAGCGGCATGAGATGTTCATACTTTGTGGTCTTCACCGTTTCCGGCAGAACCTGATGTCCCTCGATCTGTCCGATGATTGTGAGAATATAGATGCTGCCAAAAGAGGTCTGTACCAAGCCGGAGCCCAGCTCCACAGTTTGGTTGAGGGCTTCTGCTGTCGCATTGCCAGTTTCATTGTCCATATGATCGCTCCTGTTCCTGTTTTTCGATAGCTTGCCCGGAATGCGCAGGTTTATGCAGCGGCGGAAAACACAACGCAAGTTCTGCAAGCGACGTTGCTGCGCCAAATATCGGAATCTCTCTTCGTGCAACTGTAAGAACAGGAAAAAGGCGAAGCTTGCAGGGAAACAACAAATGTGGTATAATGCAGGCGTCCAAAAAACAGGACCCAACAATCATTCAAAGGGAGTTTTTCCTCTCAAATGCGTATCATTACAAATTTGACCAGAATGTGGGTGACCCGGTCTGTTAAACCCTTTTTGTTCCGCAATGAATATGACCGCGCGCTGCCCTATGAATCCTGCACAAATCTGGGCCTGTATGTCCATATTCCATTCTGCAAGCGCATTTGCGGCTTCTGCCCCTATTGCAAGGTCCGCTATTCTCCTGAAGAATGCAATCGGTACCTTGACGCGTTGATTCGGGAGATTCATCTTGTGAGCAAAAAGCTCCCACAAAAGAAAGAGACAACCTCCCTGTACTTTGGAGGCGGCACGCCCGCCCTTGCAGCAGATCGAATCAAAGAAGTCGTTGACGCGCTTCGGGAACATTTTGTGATTACAGATGGAATCGGCGTTGAGCTCCATCCGGAAAATGTCACGCCGACTGTGCTTCAGACCCTGCGCCAAGCCGGCGTTACAAAAATCAGCATCGGCATACAGTCCTTTCAAAAAAAGTTTCAGAAGCTTTTGGGCAGAGTCGCAGTGGACGTCGAGGCGCTGAAGGATGCGCTGGCGCAGGTCCCCTTTGAGACAGTATCCATGGACTTTATCTTTGCCCTGCCCAATCAGACCTTCGAGGATCTGCGGGCGGATCTGGACACAGCCTTCCAAATCGGCGCCAACCATGTTGCAATCTATCCGTTTATCGATTTTCAATTTACCCCCAGCACAGTCAAGGCGATGCCAAAGAAAGAAAAGCGCGCGCTGCTGGACGCGATCACCCGGTATTGCACAGGAAAGGGATATATCCGAACTTCCATCTGGACCTTTGCACGGGAGGAACGCGCCTCCTATTCTTCCATGACGCGGGACAACTTCCTCGGCTTTGGATGCTCGGCGATAACCCTGCTCCGCGACCAGTTTAAAATCAACACCTTCTCTGTGGAAGCGTATTGCAAGAGAATTCTTTCCGGTGAACTGCCCACCTCTCTGACGCTTCGCTTTTCGACTCGCCAGAGGATGGTGTACTATCTGTTTTGGACTGCATACAGCACCCGTGTCAAAGCAGCAGATTTTGAATCGGTCTTCGGCGTGTCTCTCAAGAAGGCCTTCGGTCTGGAGCTGGCATTGGCAAAAGCGCTTGGCTTTGTGAAAGAAGCGGACGGAGAATATCAGATGACGCCAAAAGGCGCCTTTTTCTATCATGTCTACGAAGGCTACTACACACTTGCCTATATCGACAAGATGTGGGGCATCATGCGTCAGGAAGCGTTCCCGGAAAGAATCGAACTGTAAGGAATGCATCGGAACCTTCCCCACGTTTGAACGTCGCCGGTTGTATCAGCGCACGGCTACAGTTCATAGAGGTTGTACGATTGGATTGCTTTGCATTCCAATCCCTCAAAATCAAATTGCACAATCCAAGGCATCAAGTCCTTAATCTTCAGAAAATCAAGGTATCCAAAGCTGCTGTCAAAGTTGTTGATGACCGTACTCAAGGCTGTTCCGTGGCTTCCGATTGCGATTGTCTTCTCCCGTTTGCTTTTCAGGATGGCGGTCAGCGCTTGAACATTTCGAACCTGAACCTCACGCAGACTCTCTCCGCCTTCGAGTCGATAGGAGAAATCCTGCCATTGAAGCCGACAAAACGTGTCAGAATCCGCAATCCAGTCCATCCCAACCCGACGCTCTCTGAATGCATTGATCGGTGTAATTTCCAGTTGACTCTCTTCGGCAAAGTCTGAGATTGTGTCGATCGCACGTCGATATGGACTGGAAAACAAAAACTGAATTTTCCTGGCCTGCAAGAATTTTGTGACGAGCAGGCGGTCTTTTCCCCCCTTTTGCAGACAATTCTCTTGTCAGGTCATCATGATTCATCAGATTCGGCTCGGCATGACGCACAAAATACACAGTTGTCATTGACTCTCTCCCTCCCTTTTTAAAAATACGTTTCCTGCTTCCGAGCAACAGAAGCCAGAAGCAAATGAAGCAGATTGAAAACAGCCTGCCTTCTGCTCGAAATAGATTATACTGGGAAATACCACCAAAAGCAATATGCGGTTCGCATATAACAATAAGGCGTTGCCTTCATTCAGCTATTCTTGCTGATTTGAGACAACGCCTTCCTGATCGTTTCTTTGCTCCTGATAAGGAAATCCCGTTTATGGCTCCATCTGACGGCCTAAAAAGCCTGCGACAACATCCAACAGCTTGCATTCAAATTCACCGGGCCAGCGATTGTGCTCCAGATCTGCGCCAAATAGAATTCCCCCCAGCAGGTCCCCCTGCGATAAGACAGGGACAGCCGCTCCGAGCACCGGGCCGACGCCCTCCACAATTGGCGCAGAGCTGCCCAGACTGCGGTTGGAGCAGTGCTCACGATCCTCCAAGCGGCGAATCAGGCTGTGTGCCAGACGTCGGTCCATCAGCTCCTGCCTCCCCGGCCCGGCAGCAGCAATCACGGTGTCACGGTCACAGATCACCGCAGGAAATCCGGTATTTTTGTGCAGGGATTCGCAAATCCGCCCCGCAAATTCCGCCAAATCCCCCATAGGAGAATATTTCTTAAAAATAACCTCTCCATCCTTCTCCGTATAAATCTCCAACGGGTCGCCCTCTCGGATGCGCAGGGTGCGGCGAATCTCTTTTGGGATCACCACCCGGCCCAGATCGTCTGCTCGTGTTATTTTAGG
>JAGAEW010000156.1 GCA_017612935.1 Oscillospiraceae bacterium | reverse complement strand
GGATGCCGCTGGGCCATAATCTTCTTGACCATTTCAAAGAGAACGGATTCCGCCGCTCTGCCCTGCTGAATCAGGAAGGTATTGGGCCGCTCCAGCTGCGCGGAGCCGCCGTTGAAGAAGCCGCCCTCATACTCGCAGAGGTAGAGCTCCTTCATCAGCTTTTCGATGTCATGGCAGTCGGTACGGATCAGGTCAATGGACTTCTTCCAGTTCTTCTCGCCGCCCCGCTCAAAGATGTCGCGGAAGGCGTCGAGCAGGACGTAATAGCCCTTGTTTCTGCCGTAGGATTCGTCCCCCAAGAACATGGTGGACCACTGCACATCGGTCATGGCGGTGGTGCCGGAATCGGAAAGCATGTCGATGGTCAGCATACCGGCGGGGAAAGCAAATTCATTGTAATGGGTTGCCTTTAGGGCCTGCTCCCGCTGCTCCACAGTGACCTCAGGAATGTTCCGGGTCACATAGGTCAGGCTGCGGGGCGTTTTAACGTTCAGAGGATATTCCTTTGCCATAGTAAACCCCTTCCTTTCTGCTCAGGCCCTGGCCTTCAGGCCGTAGGACTGCGCCAGCTTGCGGAAGCTGGGCAGGCTGCGCTGAATCATCTCGGGGCTGACGCAGGTGCTGAAGCGGACGAAGCCCGGGCAGCCGAAGCCGTCGCAGGGAACCGCCAGAATATTCAGCTCCTTGGCGCGATCGGAGAAGCCCTCGGAGTTGCCGTCGGGGGCCTCCACCATCATGTAGAAGGCGCCCTGGGGCTTGACGCAGCGGAAGCCCATGGCGGTCAGCTCCGTATAGAGGGTAATGCGGTTCTTGTCGTAGGTCGCAAGATCCGGCCGCAGATTCGTGTTGCGGGCGACGACCCGCTGCCACAGGGAGGGGGCGCAGACATGGCCGATGGCCCGGGCGGCGCCGGCAATGGCAGCATAGACCTTATCACTCTCCGCGCAGCAGTCCGGCACGCAGACGTAACCGATCCGTTCGCCGGGCATGGACAGGATCTTGGAGTAGGAATAGCAGATAATGGTGTTGGGATAGATGGCGGGAATGTAGGGGGCATCCAGTCCGTCATAGGTCAGCTCCCGGTAGGGCTCATCCGAGAAGATGTAGATCGGATGGCCGATCTCCTTGCTCTTGCGGGTCAGAAGCTCTGCCAGAGCCCGAAGGGTCTCGACGCTGTAAATCACGCCGGTTGGGTTGTTGGGGGTGTTGACGATGATGGCCTGGGTGTTTTTGGTAATGCGCTTTTCCACCTCATCCATATGGATCTGGAACTGCTCGGTATCGGGCGGAACCACAACGCACTTGGCTCCGGTGGAGGCCGCGTAGGCGGGATACTCCGAGAAGTAGGGAGCCAGCAGCAGGAACTCCGCGTTTTCCACCGCCAGAGCCTGCATACAGGAGGTCATGGCGGGGGCCGCGCCGCAGGTGAAGAAAATATTCTCCGGGCGAATCGTTGTGCCGGCGCGCTTGGTCAAATCTGCGGCAATGGCCGCACGGGCCTCCGGGCAGCCGCCGGCGGCGGTGTAGCCGTGCAGGGCGATGGGGTCCGTTTCCAAAAGCTCCCGAATTGTATCCGCAACCGCGGCGGGGGCGGGAACAGAGGGATTGCCGATGGAGAAGTCAAAGACGTTCTCCTTGCCGACCTTGGCAGCCTGCTCCATCCCGTACTCAAACAGCACACGGATGCGGCTCTTGGCAATGCCCATCTGATAATACCGATCAACGACCATTTATGATTTCATCCTTTCCGGTAAATGATATACGTTTGCATGCTCCTGGCCAGTAAGAATCCGAAGACCGCCCTGGGCCAGGGCTTCCATTTCGTTTTCGCCTGCCATCACCACGACGGGGGCCAGAAAGCCCACATAATCCTTGATTCGATCGGTGAGCATTTTGGAGTAGGCCATGCCGCCGGTCAGGATAATGGCGTCGCAGTTCCCCTTCAGCACGATAGAGAGCAG
This sequence comes from Oscillospiraceae bacterium, assembly GCA_017612935.1. GTDB lineage: Bacteria > Bacillota > Clostridia > Oscillospirales > Oscillospiraceae > JAFRPC01. Next base: position 5,546 of record JAGAEW010000156.1, on the reverse strand, counting down.
GCCAATGGTTTTGGCAATCTGATAGGCCTGAGCCTGATAAATCAGATCTGCGTGGCGGTCGCCGTTTTCGATCATCTGCTCGATCCGGCGGCAGTCACTGGTACCCAGATGGGAGTACATACCGCCTTTGCCACGGATTTTCTTGTCCATCTCCGCCTTGGTGTATTTGCCGGAGTAGCAGAGCCGGACAATCTCCAGCGACGGGAAGGAGCCGGCGCGCTCCGGAGAGAACTGACCGTCGTCGTCCCCCACGGAATCCACAATGGAGCCGTGTCTGTGGACGCTGGCGGAGGTTCCGCCCCCCAGATGCACCACAATCAAATTCAGATCCTCATACTTCTTCCCGAGGGAGGACGCATAGCGAATGGCCTGGGCGCGGCTGTTGAGCACATGGCAGAAGCTGCGGCGACGGATGTCCGCCATACCGGTGATCTCCGCCACAGGGCTGAGCTCGCCGGAGGTCACGGCATCGTAGATGTAGGCGGGAATGTGATATTCCGCTGCAATGGCACGGGCCAGCAGGCCGCCCAGATTGGAGGCGTGGGGCTGGCTGTAGTCATGGTTGACCAGGGCCTGACACAAATCGTCGTTGACCTCATAGCCACCGGTCTTTAGCCCGAACACAAGACCGCCGCGGCCGACGACCGCCGCCAGATCATTTCCCTTGATTTGGTTCTGCCTCATAAAGTCCCGAATCAGGCCCAGACGGAAGGGTACCTGATCGCTAATCCGTTCGAAGCGCAAAAGCTCCTCGGGCTTGTGGTCGATGCCGGACTGGAGCAGCTTCTGCTCTCCGTCGTAGAGGGCCAGCTTGGTGCTGGTGGAGCCGGGATTGATGATGAGCTGGAGATATGACATAAGACCTCCTCGCCTTATCGGCAAATGACAGCGCAGGCCATCAGGGAGTAATACTTCTCCTCAAAGCTGGCACTGCGGGAGTTGAGGGCGATGGGGCACTTCGCACCGGTCACTACACCGACCATTCTTGCGCCGGCATAGAGCAGCAGGCCTTTAACAAAGATGTTGCCGACTGCCATATAGGGTACCAGCAAAATGTCCGTGTCGCCGCTGACGGGGCTATCATATTTTTTAATCTCGCAGGAAGCTCTGTCCATCGCGAGATCCAGAGAGATGGGGCCTTCCACATAGCAGGAGCCGAATTCTCCGGCCTGGGCCGCTTCCTTGAGGGCGGCGGCGTCCACTGTCTCGATGATCTTGGGGCTGACGGTTTCGGCAGCGCAGACGGCGGCCACAAGAGGACGCTCATAGCCCATGGCCCGGAAGGCCTCCACAGCATTGCGGACAATGCCCTTCTTCTGCTCCAGATCGGGGTGGGGCACCATACCGCCGTCGGCAACCCCCAGCAGCTTGTGATAGCCAGGAATTTCAATGAAGGCCGTGTGAGAAATCACCCCCCCCATGCCGATGCCGCTTTGCTTGTTAACCACCGCCTTGAGAATGGTGGAGGTCTGCATATAACCCTTCTGGAGGAAGTCAGCCTTGTCCTCCCGGATCAGCTCCACGGCAAGACGGGCAGCCTCTTCGTCGCTGTCCGCATCCAGGATGGTATCCTCGGAGATCTCATGTCCCAGCTCTCTGCCGATGCGAACAATCTCGTCGCGGTGGCCGACCAGAATGTAATGGAGGATGCCCTCGGAGGCAGCGTGCAGCACTGCCTCGAGGGTGTGGGCGTCGTGGGCGCAGGCAACTGCAACGGTCTTGGGCTTGCCTGCCCCGACCAGCTCACGAAGCGCTTTGAAATTTTTCAACATGGCGGCACCTCTCAGGCCTTGACCGCATCGTGTCCGGCGCGGTAGGCCTTCAGGTTGAGCTCCTGAAACTTGGCGGGAACAGTCTCGGCAATGACTGCCTCCCAGTCCACCACAGCGTCCATGCCCAGAGCCTTGACCATACTGCCGAAGAGCACAATGTTCATGCACTTGGCGCTGCCCAGAGATTCCGCAATTTCGCCGGCCTTGAGGACGTGGCAGCTGAAGTTCTTTTGCAGGGCTTCCAGACAGCCTTCCGGATACTGGGCCAGCCCTGCCGCGATGCTGGATGAGGCCATTTCATAATCGTTCACCACCACAACGCCGTCGGGCTTGAGGTAGTCGGCATAGCGAACTGCCTCCATTTTTTCGAAGGCGACAATGATGTCGGCGGCGCCCTTGCCGATCACGGGGGAGTTGACCTTCTCGCCCCAGTGGACCTGGGTGGAGACGGAGCCGCCCCGCTGGCTCATGCCGTGAACCTCGGACATTTTGACGTCATAGCCGGCCTTCATCAGGCCGTTGACCAGAACCTTTGCGGTGAGGATCGCGCCCTGGCCGCCAACGCCGACCAACAGCGCGCTTTTCGTTTTCGTCATGGCAATTACTCCTCTCTGCTGATGGCACCCATGGGACAAACCTGCGCGCAGACGGTGCAGCCCACACACTGGTTGTGGTCGATCCGTGCCTTCTTGTTTTCCACGAGAACGGCGGGGCAGCCCACGCCGAGGCAGCGCTTGCAGCCGATGCACTTTTCAGAATCGACGACGCACTTGCCGATGTTATGCTTTATCCGCTTGATGAGCAGACAGGGACGGCGGGTGATAATGGCGGTGGGCACTTCGGAGGCCAGCGCATCCTCAATGGCCTGCTCCATCGCCTGCAAATCCTGGGGATCGACAATGATGACGTTCTTGTAGCCGTAGGCCTTGAGAATGTCCTCGATCTTGAGGGCCTCGGCAATTTCGCCCTGAAGGTTGAAGCCGGTGCCGGGGTTGTCCTGATGGCCGGTCATGCCGGTGATGGAGTTGTCGAGGACCACGGGAATCAGATTGCCCTTGTTGTAGATAATCTCCGCAGCACCGGTCATGCCGCTGTGGAAGAAGGTGGAATCGCCCAAAACGCCGAAGACCTTCTTATCGGTCACACCGGCAGCCTCGAAGGCCTTGGCCATACCCATCGCAACGGAGAAGCCGCCGCCCATGCAGACCACGCTGTCGAGGGCGTTGAGGGGCGCAGAGCCCCCGAGGGTGTAGCAGCCGATGTCGCCGGCAATGACGAAGTCCTTATGCTTGGACATGGTGTAGAAGAAGCCTCTGTGGGGACAGCCGGGGCAGAGGGCGGGCGGACGGGAAACCGCCTCAACGCCCACATTCTTGACGGGGGCCGCCTCCCCGAAGACGCGCTCTTTGACGATCTGGGGGTTGAGCTCATAGAGCTTGCCGATCAACTCCTTGCCCTGGCAGGCAATGCCGGCAGCCTTGATCTGCTCTTCCATAAAGCCGTCGAGCTCTTCGATGACGTAGAGCTTCTCGACCTTGGAGGCAAACTCCCGGATCAGATCCATGGGCAGGGGGTTGGTCAGGCCCAGCTTCAGGAAGGAAGTTCCCTCGGGGAAGGCATCCTTCGCGTAGTAGTAGGCAATGGAGGCGGTAATCACGCCGATCTTTCCGTCCCCCAGCTCCATCCGGTTCAGTGGAGAGTTGCAGCCGTACTGCTCAAGCTTCTTCAGGTTTTCCTCCAGCTTGGGGTGGTTGCGGTAGGCGTTGGCAGGGGCGGAAATGTACTTGCGGGTGTTGCGGACATAGGAGGGAACCGCATGCTCGACTCGTTCGCCGAAGCTGACAATGCTCTTGGAGTGGGCCACACGGGTCGTGGTACGGAACAGAACAGGCATATCAAACTGCTCGGAAATCTCATAGGCCGCCTTCATAAAGTCGAGGCATTCCTGGGAATCCGCAGGCTCCACCATGGCAATCTTGGCGGACTTGGCATAATAGCGATTGTCCTGCTCGTTCTGGGAGGAGTGCATGCTGGGGTCATCGGCGGAGATAATCACAAAGCCGCCGCTGACGCCGTTGTAGGCCGCGGTAAAAATGGGGTCAGCGGCAACGTTGACGCCCACATGCTTCATGGCGCACAGGCTGCGAACGCCGGCGATACTGGCGCCGTACGCAACTTCTGTTGCCACTTTTTCGTTGGGAGCCCACTCGCAGTATAGGGAATCCTTATACCTGGGAAGGTTCTCAAAGATCTCGGTGCTCGGAGTGCCGGGATACGCTGAACAGACCTTGACGCCGGCTTCATAGGCTCCTCTGGCAATGGCTTCATTGCCGGAAAGCAGTTGTCGATCCAATGTCATGACCACCTTTCTGATATAAAAACAAAAGTATTCATTATACCCAACAAAGAAATTATAAAATAATACTTGCAAACTGTAAAGATTAAACTTATGATAGTAGTATTAGATTTACTTATTTTTCCGACGCAGAGGTGGAGAATTATGACGATCCAACAAGTGCTCTATGTATTGGAGATTTCCTCCCGCAACAGCGTCTCACAGGCGGCACAGCGGCTCTACTTATCCCAGTCCGCCCTGTCCCAGCAGCTTCGCCGTCTGGAGGAGGAGCTCGGATATTCCCTGTTTTCCCGCACCGCCAGCGGTCTGCAGCTCACGCCGGAGGGCCGCAATTTCTGCGAACAGGCCGCCCCCGTGGCAGAGCGCTGGACCGAGTTCTGCAAGGCTGTCCAAAAGTATCCCAAGCCGGAGCATCTGCGTCTGCGCCTCGGGCTGGGTTCCCGGGTCTACTCCAACGACCTGTTTCCCAAAATTGCGGCGTATTTCGAATCCAAGCCGGAAATTGAGGTTGCCTTCCTGACCGAGGCCGGCCAGGACGTGGTAGACGCCCTGCGGCGGGGAGAGCTGGATCTGGCCCTCGATCGCCTTCCGGCCGAGGAGCCTCCCCAGGATTCGGGGGATTTCTTCTCCTGCCCGCTGATCCGGGAGCGGCAGTGCGTGCTGCTCAGTCACAAGGACCCCCGCTCCAGGCACAGCTCCCTCAGCTTTCGGGACCTGCAGGGCTGCACGATGATTTCGGGGCTGGAGGATTCCGCAGAGGACCGCTCCATGAAATCCACCCTGCGAAAGTACCACATCAGTGTCAACCGGATCTACCGCTCCGACGGCATCGAGACCAATATGCGTCTGGTGCGGGACGGCATGGGCATTGCCCTGGGACCGGCCTCCTTTTCCGAACACTACAATGTCGCCGCCGTCCCCCTGGAGCCGGAAACCTGGATCAGTCTCCAGTTTATCTGCCTCAACTCCGCCCTGAAAAACGCGGAAATCCGCCACTTCCGGGATTATCTGCTGGATTTCTGCCAGTCGGAGCCGGCCCCGCCGGAGCAGACGGAAAAGCCCACATGAACTGCTGAACTGAAAGCGCCCCGCAAGCGTGTTGCGGGGCGCTGCTTTTCTCAATCAACGCCAAAGCGTTCTCCTGCCTCGAAGACCTCGCAAACCTGCCGATCGTCCCCGAAGACCGTAACCCGGTCTCCGAATTGGAACTGGGTGCGGGCCGTTGGATTTTCTACCTGGGGATCCGCCCGCTCCACCGTCAGCACGAGAATGTTCCGGGCGGGCTTGAGCTTCATGGAGGCCAGCATCTGGTTTCGCAGCTCCTCCGGTACGATATTCAGGATTACCCGGGCAATGGTCATGGATCCGATCTGGTCAATGCGGATCACGCCGTTTTTGTTTTTGACCCCTCCGAAACG
>JAGAEW010000155.1 GCA_017612935.1 Oscillospiraceae bacterium | reverse complement strand
CCCCAAACGGACATGCGCAGCAGCTCCACGGCATAGGTAGGAGAGAGCGCACGGCTGATTCCCTGCACAGCCCCGGGCAGCACCGAGACCGGGAATGCAAAGCCACAGAGCAGGTTGATCGGGATTTCAATGCAGTTCATGTACAATTCTGTTTTCCGCGACAGCGTCAACAGACAGGCCACCATCGAGGAAATGACGACAAAGCTCAATATCGCCGCCAACAGGGCCAGCAGAAAATAGAGCGGGCTCTCCAGCGTCAGGGGAACCTGATAGAGTACAACAGCTGTGAGCAGCGAAATCCCCAGGGTCAAAAGAGAAATCAAGGTATTGCCGATGATTTTTCCGAGAATGATGCCGGGAAAGCTGGCCGGGGTGGCAAAAATCAGCGCAAGCGTGCCGCTGTAGCGCTCCCGGTTGATGTCTCCTGCCGAGGAAAAGCAAATGCAGCCCCAGAGCCCCATCAGTCCCGCCCCAAGCACCACGTAGGCCATGAAGTTTTCCTCGCCGGCGTTGCGGTACATTTCGTAGAGCAGAATCGTGTTCAGGATGGGATTGGCAATGAGACAAAAGCGGAACATGGGACGGGCAAAGGACTGCTTCATCTGCACACGCATGGTACTGCACAAAACGGCAAGATTCATGCAGACACCCCCTCAATCAACTTCACATAGGCGTCCTCCAGACTCTCCATATCCCCCCTGATTTCCGCCGGTGTGCCTCGGGCCACGACCTTGCCCTTGTTGATGATAATCAGTCGATCACAGAGCTCTTCCACCTCTGCCAGATTGTGCGTGGTCAGCAGGACAGTTTTGCCCTGCTCCTTCAGCCGACGGATGATATCGCGCAGCATCCTTGCACCCAAGGGATCCAGGCCCACGGTGGGCTCGTCCATGAACAAGATTTCAGGATCGTTGATGAGCCCGCGCGCGATTTGCAGGCGCTGGATCATGCCTTTAGAGTAGGTCTCCGCCAGATCGTCCGCTCGGTCAGCCAGATCCACAAGCTTCAAAATCTTCTCAATTCGAGCGTCCCGCTCCTTGCGGGGGATTAAGTAAAGATTCGAGAAGTATCGAAGATTGTCCCGGGCTGAGAGCCTGCGATATACGCCCATTTCGCCGCCAAAGATAAAGTTGATCCGCTTGCGGATCTGCTTTTCCTGGCCGAAGCTGTCACAGCCCAGAACCTTGCAAGTTCCGGCGGTGGGAGCCAGCAGCGTTATGAGCATCTTGATCGTGGTGGTCTTCCCCGCGCCGTTCTGTCCAAGCAGCCCGAAGATTTCGCCGCGCCGTACCTCGAACGAAATCCCGTCCACCGCCTGCACCACTCGCTTTTCCCGGTGCCACAGCCCCTTGCGGGAAATGTATGTACGCTTTAGATTCTGAACCTCAATGACCGATTCCATGTAATCGCCTCCAATTGTTCGATATAAGTAGAATTAGATTATAATCGAAAATTAAGATTTGTCAAGAGATTTTGATAAAAAAGGGACTGCCTCACCAAAACAGGTGCGGCAGCCCGGGAAGTTTGACAGCAAACCGGCAGCGAAGATGCGAAAAAGCCTGTGGGGCCTTATTTTTGTCAAAAGTTATATTTTGTTATTGTAGTACGCCGGATACTATTAACGGACACGCCGAGCGCATAGATCACCGCAGCGATTCGCGGCAAGGGATAGACCAAATAGCAATTTATCCCGCCGCCCGTGTTTTATGGTTGAATACAGTCCGACAAACCGAAAGCTGCTTATTTCATGAAAGCCGGTATTCCTTTCTTTCCATGCTCCTTTACATACTGAATTACATCCTTCTTTTTCCTGATTGCCTCAAGCACCGATGCATCCAGCGCATTCAACAGTTCTTCAAGCGGAACCTGTCCGGCTCTTCTTATCTCTTTAAGCTTCTCGGTATCGTTTCGTTTTCTCTCTGCTTCACTTTCAGGATATCCCTGACCAAATGGCTCTGAAAACAGCGTCTCGATCGTCTTCTCAAAATTGTCATATCCCGCCCAAGCATACTCTTCGCCCAGCGGCAACGATATCGCGTTCCCATTGTTGATCTGTGCAAATAAATATGCATCCTTTGGTGTAGGGGTATAGCCGCAGATAACTCCCGGCATACTGTTGCAGGCAAGCATCATGCCCTGACCGGAAGAACAGCCCGTGACAACAAAATCAACCGCTCCACTTGCAAGCAGTATTCCGACAAGCACGGAGATATCTATATAAGAATATCTTTCCGTTTCCTCTTCAGTGCAGCCAAAGTTTATAACCTCAGCCCCATTTGGCGCATACTTGCTCACAGCATCATAAATCAGCTCATTTTTTTCCGCCAGCGAGCTCGCCTGAATCACTCCGATTTTCATTCGTAACCTCTGCAAATTTTGATTTGGTAAACACAATCATAATATAGCAGAAAAATGTGAACGATTCTACCGTTCGATAAATTAAATCGTCAATAGAACAGAAAAAACACTTGACAAAATGCTTCATGGTTCTGTTTCGACGATTGGAAAAGATGCTTGGACTCCAATATACCTGTGACCAGATCATACACGGCCTTCGTTCCATGAAGTTCCTGAAGGTTGAAAATACCGATTATCTTCCAGCCTATGCCAGAACCGCGTTTACAGACGACTTGCACAGCGTTTTCGGATTCGGACTGACTACGAAATCCTCCCTCGTGAAAAAATTCGTACAATTGTCAGCAACACGAAGAAAAAATCGTCACCGTACTACATTCCGTGGAACCTATAGAGATCCGTAAAACCTTGATTTTTCAAGGCTTTTCTGGCGCTCTGTCCATCTGTAACTGTCAAACTCGGGATTATAGTCGAAAATTCAGATTTGACAAGAAATTTTGATAAAAAAGGGCTGCCTCACCAAAACAGGTGCGGCAGCCCTTGCGAATGGCTGATGGAAATCAGATTTTGTTTTTCCCGTCGTCCAGCTTCAGATCACTTTCCACCGCTTTCAGCAGCGCTCGGACGGTTTTCCGGGAGACGCCGTAGTATTTTGCGGTTTTGACCTGCTCCTCTGTAACGAGTCCCCGATCCCGCAGCTCCGCCATGTGATGGGATACGGTGGAAGGCGCCAGTTTGAGCGCACGCACAATATCCTGTCCGCTCACGGGGCCGCGACGGGCCAGCAGCATCATGATCTGATAGCGGGTTTCGTCTGCCATCGCCTTGAGCGCGGCTATGGTATCCTCCTGTGCCCGTTCCGGCTCCCGGATACTGCAAAGCAAAATCTGCTTGTTGTGGGGCGTGCCGTT
>JAGAEW010000154.1 GCA_017612935.1 Oscillospiraceae bacterium | reverse complement strand
GGAAGGGCAGGAATTCCATCAGGTTTTTTTCCACAATTTTCTCATTGACCCGCAGCCCGGCCGTGACATTCTGAGCCAGACGGAGAATGGCGTCGGCACAGAGAAAGCCCTCCGGCATGGAAATTCGGCGGTTTGCCGAATCGTCCAGCGTCCGCTCCAGCCACTGGTTGGAGGCAACTGCTGCGGCGTTGGCGGCGTCCGCCATCAGATAGCGGCTGAGGGAGCAGATTCGCTCGCAGCGCATGGGGTTGCGCTTATAGGGCATGGCGGAGGAGCCGATTTGACTGCTTTCAAAGGGTTCCTCCAACTGGCGGTCGTGCTGCAGCAGACGAATATCCGTTGCCATGCGGCAGCAGCTCTGGGCCACGGAGGACAGAACATTGAGGATCCGGCTGTCCAGTTTGCGGGGATAGGTCTGCCCGCAGACGTCGAAGCAGCTTTCAAAGTCGAAGGCGGCGGCTAACTGACGGTTCAGTGCATCCACCTTTTCTCCCTCTCCCTGGAACAGATCCAGCAGACTGGCTTCTGTTCCCGTTGCGCCGCGGCAGCCCAGAAAGCGGATGCAGCTCAGGACCTGATCCAGCTCTTCTACGTCGCAGAGAATGTCCTGCATCCAGAGTGTGGCCCGTTTGCCCACGGTGACGGGCTGGGCGGGCTGATAATGGGTGTAGCCCAGGGTCGCAGTGGCCCGGTGGTGCTCGGCGAAGGCAGCCAGATTTGCGGCTACCTGCAGCAGCGCGCTTCGAACCAGCTCCAGTGCCTTGCGGTAGAGAATCAGGTCGGCGTTGTCCGTGACGTAGCAGCTTGTTGCCCCGAGGTGGATGATGCCGGCTGCTTCCGGAGCAGCGACGCCATAGGCGTAAACGTGGGCCATTACATCGTGGCGCACTTCCTTTTCCCGCTTTGCGGCCAGCTCAAAGTCAATGGAACCAATATTTGCCTCCAGGGCCGCGACCTGCTCTGCCGTGACCGGCAGCCCCAGATCGTGTTCGGCGCGGGCCAACTCTGTCCACAGTCGGCGCCAGGTTTGAATCCTGGTGCGATGGGAAAACAGTGAAAGCATTTCCTCGGACGCATAGCGGGAGGAGAGGGGAGATTCGTATTTTTCGTACATAGTCATACCTCCGGGCGGGAGAAATCAGGGTTTCTCCGATTCGTGTATCTTCTTTTCAAAGCGGGACTTGCTTGTATTCTTCGGGATCTCAGTGGGATAAGCGCCGCCAAAGCAGGCTGTACAGAAGCCGTCGTCCCTGCCGGTCAGCAGTTGAACGTGCTCCAAACTCAGGTACCCCAGAGAATCCGCGCCGATGATCCGTGCAATTTCTTCAACGCTGTGGTGATTGGCAATCAGCGAATCGGCGTTATCGATGTCAGTTCCGTAGTAGCAGGGTGCGACAAAGGGGGGAGCGCTGATCTGCATATGGATTTCCTTTGCGCCGGCACGGCGCAGCATTTCCACCGTACGGCGGCAGGTAGTGCCCCGTACGATGGAATCGTCAATCAGAACAACTCGCTTCCCGTCCACGACACGCCTGATGGGGTTGAGCTTGAGGCTGACCCCCATTTCGCGTTCTGCCTGGGTCGGGGCGATAAAGGTGCGCCCGACGTATTTGTTTTTTGTAAGACCAATGGCGTAGGGGATGCCGGAGGCTTTTGCGTAGCCCACGGCGGCATCCAGCCCCGAATCCGGCACACCGATAACAACATCCGCCTCGACGGGATGCTCCTGCGCCAGGAATGCGCCGGCCTGCTGCCGGGCCAGGCATACGCTGCTTCCGTCCAGCACGGAATCAGGCCTTGCAAAATAGATGTATTCAAACACACACATGCGCCTCGGCCGGGTCTTGCAGTGGCTGCGGTCTGAATGAAGCCCGCCGCTGTCCACTGTGACCACTTCTCCCGGTTCCACATCCCGCAGGAACTCTGCGCCGACTGCGTCGAGAGCGCAGCTCTCCGAGGCAAAGACCACGGTGCCGTCGGGACGCCGGCCGATGCACAGGGGCCGGAAGCCGTGGGGGTCCCGGACGGCAATCAGTTTGGTGGGAGAGGAAATGACCAGCGAATAGGCTCCCTGAAGGCTGTCCATAGCCGAGAGCACCGCAGCTTCGATGCTCTCGCAGTGCAGACGCTCTCGCACGATCACATAGGCAATCACTTCGGAGTCCGTTGTTGTGTGGAAGATGCAGCCTTGTTGCTCCAGCCCACTGCGAAGCTCAAAGGAGTTGGTGAGATTCCCGTTGTGGGCCAAAGCCATGCTGCCCTTGTGGTGATTGACGACCAGCGGTTGCACATTCCGGACATTGTCCGCCCCGGTGGTAGCATAGCGGACATGGCCAACTGCGATATTACCCTGCCCAAGGAACCGAAGCTGCTCCCGGCCAAACACCTCGCTCACAAGGCCGAGGTTCCGGAGCGCAGAAAATACACCATCGCAGTTCAGCGCGATGCCAGCTCCTTCCTGTCCCCGGTGCTGCAGCGCGTGAAGTCCGAAATAGACCAACGGCGCAAGATCTCCCGGCCGGGGTTTGTAGAGACCGAATACGCCGCATTCTTCCCGCAGATGGCGCGCAAGACTGTTACCGATCATGCTCACACAGTCGGCGCATAATCTCTGCATAGGCGTCCTCAACCCCGCCGAGATCTCTGCGGAAACGGTCTTTGTCCAGTTTCTTTCCGGTTGCGCTGTCCCAAAGGCGGCAGGTGTCAGGGCTGATTTCATCGGCCAGAATGACGGTTCCGTCTGCCAGGCGGCCGAACTCCAGCTTGAAGTCCACCAGTGTCACGCCGCACTCAGCCCAGAATGCGCGGAGCAGCTCATTCACCCGGAAAGAATAGCGGTTGATGGTTTCGAGCTCATCTTCCTTCGCCAGGCGGATTGCAAGGAGCTGTGAATCGTTAATCAGCGGATCTCCCAGCGCGTCGTTTTTGTAGGAGAACTCAATGGTGGGCGCTTCAAAGGGCGTGCCCTCCTCAATCCCGTAGCGCTTGGAGAAGGAGCCGGCTGCAAGATTGCGGACAATGACCTCCAGGGGGACAATCTCTACCCGTTTGACCAGGGTTTCCCGTTCAGAGAGCTCCTGCACGAAGTGCGTGGGGATGCCGGCCTGCTCCAGCCGATGCATCAGACGGTTGCTCATCTGGTTATTAATGATGCCCTTCCCGGCGATGGAGCCCTTCTTGGCGCCGTTGAACGCGGTGGCGTCATCCTTGTAATCAACGATCAGCAGCGCGGGGTCGTCTGTTGCGTAGACACGTTTTGCCTTTCCTTCGTAAAGCTGTTCCAGCTTCTGCATTAGCGTTTCCTCCGTTGTCGAAAAATGATAGATTATCGCGCAGGAACGGTATCCCGTCCACAACTGCGAAAAACAGAAAAAGCGTTCATTTGGAGACACCTGTCCCCAAATGAACGTCTTTGCTCAACGTAGACAGTATACTACGCATTATGACAGATGTCAACCCCAAAATCCACCCTTTTTTCGGCTTGGATTCAGCGGATGCCGGAGCTTGTACCTCGAAGGACAGGGCCGGCCTAATAGTGGAGGTGATAATAGTAGTAGTAGGGGGCAAGCTGCTGAACAATAAAGAAATCGTCTCCGCCCGCTACCCAAATGCTTTCCTGATATTCCCAGCCGTCCTCTGTTCTTGAAAAATTGTCGGCAGTGACAGAATAGCTGCCGGCGATGTCGTGTCTCCACATGGCCAGAGGGTCGTCAGCGGGGCTGTAGAAAAAACCTGCATAGCTTGAATGATTGCCCATTCCGTAGCTGCTGCAGTTGAATTCCATGCATTTTTCATGCTCTCGCATCTCCCGCACCCATTTCAGTGCAGACACTTTTTCGTACTGACCGTTCGGTACGGCTTCCGTGATTAGGTCATAGTTGGCATCAAAGCGTTTTTTGATTGTGGAAAAGGAGGCATCGCTATGGATCAAATCATCCGAAAACAAGGCTGCGCAAGCGGAAAACAGCCAGCAGCAGTCCCATAGAATCATCAGAAATAAAACAAGTGTTTTTTTCATGCGTACCTATGCTCCATGACCGGTTCCACACGCCGCCTTTGCGGCGAGACGGGAAGAACGAGACAAACGCTGCCGGGGGAATAGACTGCCTTGCCCTGCATTCCAACAAGGGCGAAAGAGTTGAGCGCAGCCCGTCGGTTTCAAATGGCAGCCCACATGCAGCGCAAACTGGATGAACCTACTTTATTATACCATACAAAGGGAAAATAGGCAAGAAAAAATCTCTGTTTCCGAAAGAATGCGCGCGCTGACGTTGATTTCCGTCTGCGTCAGGTGCCGAAGAAGGAGTAGTGCATATAGTCCTTGTAGCCGTTCTTCCAGTAGATTCCCCGGGTAAAGCCGTATTTGGCAAAGATTCGATCTACACTCCCGCCCACCGGGAAGGAATAGGGATCGGAATAGGGCCGGAAGTAGGAGCCCACTAAAATCCTGCCGAACTGGTTGCAGTAGTAATTTTCCTCTGGGTTCATGTCAATGGCAAGGCCTACAGAATGCTCTGATTTGCCGGCCCAGCGGAAACCGCCCATGGAATGAATGACCGGCCGCTCGCTCAGTGCATAGAGATCTTCAAACAGCGCTTCCACCGTTGGCGCAAGCTTTTCATGGACTGTCAGCGCCCAGCTTCGCGTATACTTGTTGCCGTAGCGGTTGAGGTCCCAGGTTCGGACGGCAATATTAACCATGTGGGATTTAGCCTCCGCCTCGGTTTTGTAGACCAGTCTGGGGTCTGCAATCCCAGAGTTTCCGAAAATCAGCTTCAGCTTTTCCTGTCTGGACATTCTCGCGTTCGCAACCCGGTAGGTATTGCCCTGACTGCCGCGGTTTTCATAGGGCAGTTCCAGCAGTTTCACCAAATCTGAGCGCACATAGCCGGGCGTGCCGTTGTAGCTGATTTTATACCAGCCCTGGTTAAAGCCAACGATAAAGCAGGTGTTCCCCCCATAGGCCTTGGTGACGATGCCGGCTCCGATGCTCGGCTTCGACCGGATGTTGGTTGTGCTGTAAAATCTTGCATATCCGAGCTTGATATTTTTGGGATCCTCCAGCTTAACATAATCTCGGTGCACATAGCCCGTTTGCAGATTAAAAATAACCCGATACCAGTCCCCTTCCCGACGGATCACAACAAGCTTATCATTGCGCCAGGCTGTCCCGATGATCGGGCTGGAAAGGGACGGGCCGCTCCTGAAACGCAACGAATCTGTGGTAACGGTCCCGATCGCGGTTTTTATTTCCTCCGCCCCGGCCCGGGGAATCACAGTTCCTACCGTTCCCACAGTCAAAATCAGCGCCAGGCCCAGCGCCAAAAGGCGTTTCAGATTCAAGCTCATGGTGCCCAACCTCCCTTTCACGGTTGATTTGCATATACTTTAGATTTTATCGTTTTTTATGAATTATGTCAAGTGCTTTTCCGAAATTATGTTAAGTAAATCCTCAAAAAACCTGTGGGCAAAGCGTGATTTCCTGTTGACGATGGGAGATTTCGTGAGTATAATATAGGTTGGTATTGGACGAAAAAAGAGAGATTTGTCCAAAAAAACACCGTTTTCGGATGTCGAAAGGAGATTCTTATGCAAGCCTTCATGGATGCCATAGTCAAGCCAACTGCCGGCCCCGGTCTGGAGCTCCGTCAGGTTCCCGTGCCCGTGCCCAAGGCAGGCGAGGTTCTGATCAAGATTCACAAAACTGCCATCTGCGGGACTGACGTTCATATTTTCAACTGGGACCCCTGGGCAGCAGAGCACATCAAGCATCCTCCCATGACTATCGGCCACGAGTACGTCGGCGAAGTCGCGCTGCTCGGTGACGGCGTCACCGGCCTGAGCGTCGGTCAGCGGGTTTCCGGCGAGGGGCACATCACCTGCCACCGCTGCCGCAACTGCCACACCGGCAACATTCAGTGGTGCAAGGACACCGTTTCCGTCGGTGTTGACCGGGACGGCGCTTTTGCGGAGTATGTCTGCATTCCCGCCACAAACGTCATTCCCATTGACGAGTCCCTCCCCGAGGATGTCGTCGCCTTCTTCGACGCCTTCGGCAATGCCACCCACACTGCCCTGATGTTCCCCCTTGTGGGCGAGGATGTCCTGATTACCGGCGCTGGCCCCATCGGCATCATTGCCGCCGGAATCTGCAAGTACGCAGGCGCCCGCCGCGTCATTATCACCGACATCAACGACGACCGGCTGGAGCTGGCCCGAAAAATGAAGGTGGACGCCGCAGTGAACACCATGCGGGAGGATCTGACCCAGGTTATGAAGGAAGAGCGCCTCTCCGAGGGTTTCGACGTTGGTCTGGAAATGTCCGGCAGCGAGATTGCCTTCAAGCAGATGATTTCCTGCATGCGCAACGGCGGCAAGATTTCCCTGCTGGGCATCGGCAACAAGCCCTTTACCCTCGATATGAACACCATCATCGGCAAGGGACTGCAGCTCCAGGGCATCTACGGCAGAAAGATGGACAACTGGCACCAGATGTCCTACATGGTACAGGGCGGTCTGGATCTGAGTCCCGTCATTACCCACCGCTTCCACTACACCGATTTTGAAAAGGGCTTCGCCGCCATGAACTCCGGCAAGTCCGGCAAGGTGATTCTGGATTGGACCACAAAAAAGTAAGAAGTACATCATTACCAGGAAAGAATGAGGGTTTTATATTATGAAGTCTGCATACACCGCCTTTGAAAATGAACTCAACGCCATCCGCGAAGCCGGTACCTGGCGCGAAGAGCGCATCATCACCACCCCCCAGTATTCCCGCATCGACACCACCAAGGCCAAGGGCGTTGTCAACTTCTGCGCCAACAACTACTTAGGTCTCTCCACCCGCCCCGAGCTGATCGAGGCCGCCAAGAAGAGTTATGACCGCTGGGGCTTCGGCCTGTCCTCCGTGCGCTTTATCTGCGGCACCCAGGAGATCCACAAGGAGCTGGAGCGGCGGATCGCCAAATTCGTCGGCACCGACGACGCGATTCTCTACTCCTCCTGCTTTGACGCCAACGGCGGTCTGTTTGAAACCCTGCTGGGCAAGGAGGACGCCATCATCTCCGACGAGCTGAATCACG
>JAGAEW010000153.1 GCA_017612935.1 Oscillospiraceae bacterium | reverse complement strand
CGCTACGGCACCGACAAGCCCGATCTCCGCATTGATCTGGAGATCACCGACGCCACTGAGCTGATGGAGGGCATTGGCTTCGATCCCTTCACCGGCAACACGGTCAAGGCAGTTGTCGTCACCGATTTCAATGCGACCCGCAAGCAGATTGATAAGCTCTGCGCCGACGTGGAGGTGCAGGCCGGGCAGAAGCCCTATTGGTTCCGTCTGGACGAAAACGGAGAAATCGTGGGCGGCATCGCGAAGTTCCTCCAGCCTGTCAAGGAGCAGGTCGTCTCCGCCCTGGGTCTGACCCCGAACTGCTTCGTGGGTCTGACGACCGGCAAGAAGGCCGCCGCCCAGAAGACTGCCGGCGTGCTGCGTGTCAAGCTCGGCAATCTCTGCCCCGCCCATATGGACAAGGAGCAGTATCAGATTTGCTGGATTGTGGACTTCCCCATGTACGAGATCGGGGAGGAGAGCGGGGAACTGGAGTTCTGCCACAATCCCTTCTCCATGCCCAACGGCGGACTGGAGATTCTGGAGCAGGCCGAGCGCGGAGAAGTCGATCCGCTCTCCATCACAGCCTGCCAGTATGACCTGGTTATCAACGGCTATGAATCCGCCTCTGGGGCAGTCCGGAATCACGATCCTGAGATCATGGTCAAGGCGTTTGAGCTGGTCCGTCTCGGAGAGGCGGAGGTCAAGGCGAAGTTCCCCGCCATGTACAATGCCTTTACCTACGGCGCGCCTCCCCATGCAGGAGCCGCCCCCGGCGTGGATCGCATGATTATGCTCCTGAGCGGAGAGGAATCGATCCGGGAGGTCATTCCCTTCCCCATGAATCAGAAGGCCCAGGACGTGATGATGGATGCCCCCACCGTGGTCAGCCAAAAGCAGCTCGACGAGGTGCATATTGCGATTTCTCTTCCGAAGGAAGAAGCCTGATCGCAATCAAATTGAACGGATGGCGCAGGTCATGCTGTGCCATCCGTTTTTGCATAAAGCTTTTCTGTGGTGAGACAAACGAAAAAAAAGTTGCGTTGCCGGAACGAATTAAAAAGGAGAAAATTCCGCCATAAAAAATTGTTGAGAATTTTGCTGTCGCTTGGATTGCTGTTTGTCTTGTTCATCGTCTATTTTTTTGGGGACGGGTCTATTATGAAAACAATCAGAGTCTCGTCAAGCAGCCGGGAATCCAAATATAAAGGCCAGTACGAGGTTGAAATCAGTGGAAGAGTTTTCTATATCAATGCCGCATGGATTTCAGACGAGAATGACAAGTCCGGCTTCACGCGCTTTGAAGTATCGGATGAAGACAACTGGAAGGAAGAAACAAAACAAAGCGAGCCAACGGATGGCTGATTGCCTCCGGACATGAATGCAGATCACGGAGGGGACACGGGAGTTCCGTCCCCTCCGTGATTGCTTATTATTTTTTTTCTCGACCCCAGTTTGTCAGGGGATAGCGCTGCATGGCGCCGAAGGTCTTGTCCTTGAAGCCGGGATAGCGGCCGTTGAGCTCGTAGACCAGCTCCTTAATTTCCTCTCGTTTGGTGTGCTTGTCAGCGGGGCAGCGGTTGTGAACCACGGGGAGTTCAAAACGCTCCGCGAAATGCCGTACGGCCTGCTCCGGGATGTACAGCATGGGCCGGATCTGGGAGACGCCGCTGCGGTCGAGGTAGGTGACAGGCTCAAAGCAGGAGATGCGTCCTTCATAGATCAGAGACATCAGGAGGGTTTCCACCGCGTCGTCCCGGTGGTGCCCCAAGGCGATTTTGTGGATGCCGGCCTCTGTAATGGCCTTACCCAGAGCGCCCCGCCGCATTTTGGCGCAGAGGGAGCAGGGGTTCTTTTCCTTGCGATGCTCAAATAGAATGGGGCCGATCTGCGTTTCGATTTTATGGAAGGGAACATTCAGGCGTTCACAGAGCGCCGCAACCGGGTCGAAGTCCATCCCGCCGAGCCCCATATCCACCGAAAAGGCCTCTACCTCAAAGGGCTGCGGGTAGAATTTTTTCAGCTCCGACAGCAAAACCAGAAGGGTCAGAGAGTCCTTTCCGCCGGAAACGCCCACCGCAATCCGGTCTCCGGAACGGATCATGCCATAGTCGTCCACACAGGAGCGCAAGAGAGATAACATGTGTTGCATCGGGTTTTCACCTCAAAATAACAAAAATTGAAAGTTAGAATTTAAGAGCATAAAAGAGAAAAAAAGAGGAAACAAAAGTTCTTTCTAAGCAAAACAAAATTCTTTGAAAATCAGGTTGACAAGAGAAAAAAATTATGATATAAAAACGAAGCGCTTACAACAATTGTAACTGCGCGGCCTGTATTTGTCAAATCAAATGTGATATAAAAATATCTACGGAGGAACGAATATGTCCACTACTATGGCAAAAAAAGAGACCGTGGAACGCAAGTGGTACGTCATTGACGCCGCCGGCAAGCCCATGGGTCGCACTGCTGTCATCGCCGCCAATCTGCTGCGGGGCAAGCACAAGGTCGATTTCACCCCCAACGTTGACTGCGGTGATTTCGTCATCATCATCAACGCCGGCAAGGCTGTTCTGACGGGCAAGAAGCTCGAGCAGAAAACCTACTACCATCACACCGGCTGG